>DATHOV010000091.1:0-3472 GCA_035484515.1 Lysobacteraceae bacterium | reverse complement strand
GTGCGGGCGCTTCGTCATCGACGAAGACATTCTGCGCGAGCGCGGCGCTACCGATTTCTCCGCGTATGCGGTGGATGCGACGCAACCGTTGCTGACCGACCTGTTCCTCGATGGCGATGGTGATTGAATCAGGAAGCCGCGATGAAATACCTGCACAGCATGGTGCGCGTGCGCGATCTCGAGGCTTCGTTGCGCTTCTACTGCGAAGGGCTGGGCCTGCGCGAAGTGCGGCGCAAGGACGTGCCGCAGGGGAAGTTCACCCTGGTCTTCCTGTCCGCACCCGAGAGTCCCGAGGCCGAGATCGAGCTCACGCACAACTGGGACACGACCGAGATCTATGGCAGCGCACGCAACTTCGGACACCTCGCCTTCCGCGTCGACGACATCCATGCACTGTGTTCGCACCTGCACGCCATGAGTGTGACGATCAATCGTCCTCCACGCGACGGGCACATGGCTTTCGTGCGCTCGCCTGACCTGATCTCGATCGAGTTGCTGCAGAAGGGCGATCCGCTACCTCCGGCCGAGCCGTGGATTTCGATGCCGAACACGGGCGTGTGGTGATCTCGGTCGGATGGATTGTCCGCACCCGGATCTAGGGCCAAGATAGCCATACCAAGCGCTTTGCGTTGCGGGGAAACGACATGCCGCTCTACATGGACATCCACACGATCGATGGCGTGACGCCCGAAGCGCTGGCGAAGGCGCATGCCGCCGATGTCGCAGTGCAGGGAAATTACGGCGTCGAGTACGTCAAGTACTGGGTCAACCAGGATAGCGGCAAGGTCTTCTGCCTCTGCCACGCGCCGACGCCGGAAGCGGCGCGGGCTGTGCATGCCGATTCCCATGGCATTGTCGCGGAGAAGATCATCGAGGTGGACCCGGAGATGCTCGACGGCTTCATGGGTGGCGTCGGCGTGAATGCCGACGGAGCCGCGCTCGTGCTGGAAAACAAGGGCAACCAGCGTGATACCGGCATCCGGAGCGTGATGTTCACCGATATCGTGGGTTCGACGGAATTGACGCAGACACTGGGCGACGACGTGGCGATGGACATGCTGCGCGTCCACGACACGATCGTGCGCAATGCGCTGGCTGCTGTCGGGGGACGCGAGATCAAGCACACCGGCGACGGCATCATGGCCTGTTTCTTCTCGGCGGTGGCGGCGATCCAGTGCGCGAACCGCATCCATCAGGAGATGGCAACCCGTCGCGAGCAGAATGCGCCGCATCCGATCACCGTGCGAATCGGCGCGGCCGCCGGCGAACCTGTCGAGCAGGGGCAGGACCTGTTCGGCTCGACCGTGCAGCTGGCCGCGCGCCTGTGCGCGCGCGCCGAACCCGGGCAGACCCTGGTGTCGAACGCGATCGCCGAACTGTGCATCGGCAAGGCGATCGCCTTCGAAGACATGGGAGAAGCGCAGCTCAAGGGATTCGCACGGCCTGTGCGCGTCCACTCGCTGCAGCGTGTCGGTTGATCTGCGCGAATCGTGTCAGTGCAGTGCCTGCGCCAGGTCGGCGATCAGGTCATCGGCATGTTCCAGCCCGACCGACATGCGCAGCAGGTTCTGCGGCGAGAACGGCTTAGCGCCTTCGACCGAGGCGCGGTGCTCAATGAGCGATTCGCAGCCGCCGAGCGATGTGGCATTCGTGAACACGCGCAGCTTTCCCGCCATCGCCAGCGCCGCGTCGCGGCCACCGCGCAATTCCACGCTGAGCATGCCGCCGAAGTCGCGCATCTGGCTTGCGGCGATCGCATGACCCGGATGCGAAGGCAGGCCGGGATAGTTCACGCGTTCGATCGCCGGATGCATCGAAAGGAATTCGGCAATGCGACGCGCATTGGCGCAGTGCACGGCCATGCGCGCGGGCAGCGAACGGCAACCGCGCAACGTGAGCCAGGCGCTGAAAGGCGCAAGGACGGCGCCGGTGAGGTGACGGCGATGCGCCACGCGCTCGAAGAAGCTGTCGCAACTGGAGAACACGAGCGCACCGCCGAGTACGTCGCTGTGGCCGCCGAAATACTTCGTCGTCGAATGCATCACGACGTTCGCGCCCAGTGCGAGTGGTTGCTGCAGGATCGCCGTCGCGAAGGTGTTGTCGCAGACCAGTGCGGCATCCGCGTCGTGCGCGATCTCGGCGAGCGCTGCGATGTCGCAGACCTTCATGCGCGGGTTCGATGGCGTCTCCGCCCAGATCAGCGTGGTGCCCGGCGTGCAGGCGGCGCGGACGGCTTCGAGATCAGACATGTCGGTCATCGTCGCGGCGATGCCGTGCTCGGGCAGGAACTCCTGCGCGAGGAAGCGTAAGCCCGAGTAGCAGTCGTCGGGTATCAGCACGCGCGATCCATTCGGCAGCGATTCGAGCAAGGCGGTGATCGCAGCCATGCCCGATGCGAACGCGAGCGCCGCTTCGCCGCCTTCGAGCGCGGCAAGCGCGGCTTCCAGGCGATCCTGGGTCGGATTGCCTTCGCGCTGGTATTCGTAGCCGGCGATGCGTTCGCCTGCTGGACCGTGCTGGAACGTGGTGGCGAGGTGGATCGGCGGGGCGACGGCGCCGGTCTGCGCGTCGGGCTCGGCGCCGGCGTGGACGGCGAGCGTTTCCAGACGCGGTCGAGCGGAAGCAGGGTCGATCTCAGCCACCGCGGATCTCCGCAAAGGTTTCGCGTGCAGCGGCGAACGTCGCGGCGATGTCGTCCTCGCTGTGCGCGGACGAGACGAAGCCCGCCTCGAACGCCGACGGCGCGAGGTAGACGCCACGCTGGAGCATGCCGTGGAAGAATCTCCGGAACATGGCGACGTCGCAGCTTGTCGCCTTCGCGTAGCTGTCGACCTTTTCCGCCGTGAAGAACAGCCCGAACATGCCGCAGACGCGATTCGTAGTGAACGGCACATCGGCCTCGATCGCGATCGCCTGCAGCGCGTCGGTAAGCAGGCGTGTGCAGCGATCGAGTTCGGCGTGGAAGCCCGGCTGCTGGATCAGCTCCAGCGTTGCCAGGCCAGCAGCCATCGCGACCGGGTTACCGCTGAGCGTGCCTGCCTGGTAGATCGGGCCACTCGGCGCGATCTGCTGCATGAGGTCGCGACGGCCGCCGTAGGCGCCGACGGGCATGCCGCCGCCGATGATCTTGCCGAACGTGGTCAGGTCGGGCGTGATGCCGTACAACGACTGCGCCCCACCGAGGGCGACGCGGAAGCCGGTCATCACCTCGTCGAAGATCAGCACGGTGCCATGCTTCGTGCACAGCATGCGCAGGTGTTGCAGGTAGCCGTCCTTCGGCGGAATGCAGTTTGCGTTGCCGACGATGGGTTCGATGATCAGCGCGGCGATGCTTTCGCCGTGCGCGTCGAACAATCCGGACGCGGCATCGAAGTCGTTGTAGGGCAGGGTGAGCGTGAGGTCGGCGAGCGCCTTGGGCACGCCGGGCGAATCGGGCACGCCGAGCGTGAGCGCGCCCGAGCCTGCCTTCACC
>DATHOV010000090.1:0-4070 GCA_035484515.1 Lysobacteraceae bacterium | reverse complement strand
TATTCGGCGACCTTCGCGAATCCCCAACGCGCGTAGAAACGCTGCGCCCCGAGATTCCGCGACCACACGCTGATCCAAATCGTGCGCGCGCCGTCGCGTTCGAGCCATGCAAGCGCGGTCTCGAACAGACGACTACCCAATCCGCCGTTCTGCGCTTGTGGCATCAGGTACAGGCGTTTGAGTTCGCCATCCCCAGGTTTTACATCCACATGCGGCAAACCGCAGGGACCGGCGAGCGCGTGACCGATCGCTTCGATACCGTCTTCGACCAACCAGACCGCGTAGCCATCTTCCGCGAGCAGGCGCTTGCATTCGGCGATCGAATAGTTTGCCTGGAGGAAATCCTGCAGGTCCTCGGCCGGATACATGTGGCCGAAGGTGTCGGTGAACGTGCGGCAGGCGATGCGCGACAACGCTTCGGCATCGTCGGCGACGGCTCGGCGGATAACGAAGCTCATTCCTTGATGCGCACCGAAACATACACTTCGGCAAGCTGCTTGTCCGGTACCGACGAAGGCGCGCCCGTCATCAGGCATTGCGCGGTGGTTGTCTTCGGAAACGCGATCACGTCGCGGATCGATTCGGTGCCGGCCATCAGGGCGGCGATGCGGTCGATGCCGAAGGCGATACCGCCGTGGGGCGGTGCGCCGTACTTGAGTGCTTCGAGCAGGAAGCCGAACTTCTCCTGCGCCTCCTCGGCGCCGATGCCGAGCAGCTCGAACACGGCCGACTGCATCGAGGAGCGATGGATGCGGATCGATCCGCCGCCGATCTCATTGCCATTCAGCACCATGTCGTAGCCGCGCGAAACCGCGGTCTTCGCGTTCGCGCGCAGCTCGACCTCGTCATCGACCGCCGGCGCTGTGAACGGATGATGCAAGGCCATGTAGCGGCCCTGCTCGTCGTCCCATTCGAACATCGGGAAGTCGGTGACCCACAGCGGCTTCCACCCGCCCTCGACCAGGCCGAGGTCCTTGCCTACCTTCAGGCGCACCGCGCCCATGAAGTCGCTCGCGGTCTTGTACGTGGCCGCGCCGAACAGCAACAGGTCTCCCGACTGCGCGGCGGTCGCTTCGATGATCGCGTGCAGGGTTGCGTCGTCGAGGAACTTGCCGATCGGCGAATTCACGCCTTCGCGGCCCTTCGACACATCGTCGACTTTCATCCACGCCAGGCCTTTCGCGCCGAACTTCGTGGCGTGTGCGGACACGTCATCGAGTTGCTTGCGCGACAGATGCGCGCCTCCCGGGGCCCGCAACGCGACGACGCGGCCTTCGACGTGGTTGGCCCAGTCGGTGAAGACCTTGAACTCGCAACGCTTCACGAGATCGGCAATATCGACGAGCTCCATCGCGTTGCGCAGGTCGGGCTTGTCGGAACCGAAACGGCGTATGGCCTCGGCATAGGTCAGGCGCGGGAATGGATTGGCGAGTTCGACGTGCATCACTTCGCGGAATACGTCGCGGATCATCGCCTCGGTCGTATCCTGCACATCGCGTTCGGATACCCAGGCGAACTCCATGTCGAGCTGGGTGAATTCGAGCTGGCGATCGGCGCGCAACGCTTCGTCGCGGAAGCAGCGCGCGATCTGGTAGTAGCGATCAAAGCCCGCGACCATCAGGATCTGCTTGAACAGCTGCGGCGACTGCGGCAGTGCATAGAATTCGCCCGCATGCATGCGCGCAGGCACCAGAAAATCGCGTGCGCCTTCTGGCGTGGCCTTGGTCAGGATCGGCGTCTCGATGTCCTGGAAGCCGCGCGCGTCGAGCCAGCGGCGCAACGACTGCACGAGCGCGATGCGCGTGCGCATCATCTTCTGCATCTCGGGGCGGCGCAGGTCGAGGTAGCGGTAGGTCAGGCGGATTTCTTCGCCGGCGTTCTCGTGCGCATGGAACGGCAGCGGCGCGGCTTTGTTGAGCACGTCGATCCCGGCCACCATCACTTCGACCTTGCCGCTACGGATCTTGTCGTTGGCGGCCTGGCGGGCGCGCACCGTGCCGTGCACGCGCACGCAGCTCTCCAGGCTCAGGTCGCTCGCGACCTTGAACAGATCGCCCATGTCCGAATCGACCACGATCTGCACCATGCCTTCGTGATCGCGCAGATCGGTGAAAACCACGTGGCTTTGAACACGATTGGTGTTGACCCAGCCGCACAGGGTCACGGTCTGGCCGATCAGCTCCTCGTCGACGAGGCCGCAAAAGTGGGTACGCATGGAAACTCCGGAATCGCGATATTGGGAGCGGCGCCAGCGCGCCGACTCAGCTCGCTAGTTTACCGGCATGGCGTGGACATCGCTCGCGGGTCTATTCCGCTGCGGGTTTCGGCGCCGGCTTCAGGTCGGGTTTCGGAGTCGGCCTGGGTGTCGTGGTGTCGTTGCTCGATGCCGACTTGACGTCGGACGTCGCCGGCTTGGGATCGGATGCAGGCTTCGCATCGCCCTTGGGCTCGGTCTTCGATTCGGCCGGCGCGCCATCGCCCTTGTCGGTCAGGTTGCGCTTCTTGTCGCCATCCTTCTTGAAATCGGTCTCGTACCAGCCGCTGCCGGACAGGCGAAACGACGGCGCGGTCAACTGCCGACGCAGTTTCTCGGCGCCGCAATCCGGACACAGGGTCGGATCCGGATCGGAGAGTTTCTGCAGGCGGTCGAAACGATGACCGCAGGCGTCGCATTCGAAACCGTAAATGGGCATGGCGCTTCTGGAAGGGTGAAGGACAGGATGGAATTGGGGCGTGCCGGGCACGAGTTCAAGCCGCGCCGGGGGGAATGCGTGCAAATCGCAGCCGAGTCGAGCCACGACGCCGGTCTGCTTCCCTGCGGCTTCCAGCCGGCCCGCTCTCAACGCCCGGCCACCGGCGAACCCGTCGGATCGCTCGCCTTCTGCGACAGATCGCGGAACTGCGACGACATGCCATCGAGCTTTGCGACCCATTCCGGATCAGGCTTCTGGCCTGCGGTGATCTTGTCGTAGACCTGGAGCAGCGCGGTCATCGCGAAGGGGTCTATCAGCGCAGCCTTGAGGCACAGGGCCGCGACCAGTGCGAGCGCGAACAGCCAGAATCCGCCCACGTGCAGATGGAACATTCCGACCATCGCTGCGAAGGGCGCGAACACGACAACGAAGATCAGCAGGGTCAGCAGCCAGATGACCGGAGTGAGGAAGAGAGCGTTCTTGAGCACGCCCTTGTAGTTCTGTGTATACAGCACGACGCTGTCGCGCGCGGTCGCCCACGGATTGGCTGGCGCGGAGTTGACCGAATGCGAGCGCAGGATCTGCGCGAGCACGACCTGATCCAGGTGGCCGAGCGATGTGTTGATGATCGCATCGGCGAGCTTGACCAGCGCATCGAGGCCGGGGATCGGCAGCCATGAGGCGATGCTCACGGTCACGCGATGGAACGCGCGCAGGATGCCGCGAACGATCTGGTTGAGACCGAACAGCATCGAGGACGTGGCGAAGTTCTGCTTGACCGCATGCGTACCGTATTCAATCTGGCCCTTGCCGTCCGGAATCGTGCGCCCGTCCATCAACTCGACCAGCACCGCGATGTGACCCGCCTTGACCATGTACAACAGGTATTCGCGAGCCCAGTACAGCAGGGTACTGACGATCGCAAAACCGATCAGCCCGCCCCAACCCGTTCCACCGGCACCATTGCCGCCGACCTTGCCCATCATGAATCCGATGCCACTGCCGATCCCGACCGCCAGGATGTAGGCCAGGGCGATACCGGCGTAGACCGCGATGCGCAACAGGACAAAGGGCAAGGTGCGCAGCAGCAGGCCGAATACCTGGCCTATGCGAAAATCAAGCACGGTCGTACTCCGGTGGGGACGTGGTGGCGTTCGCGAGGGTCATCCGCGGTGGAGCTGGCATCGCCCCACGCATGTGCATGTCAGCCTACGCCGCCGGTTCGGAGCATGCCAGCGTGGCGCGACACCGCACTCAGGCGGTTTCCAGCCGCTCGTACAGCGCAAGCCATTCGCTTTCGAGCGCAGCATGCTCGCGGGTCAGCGCTTCCTGGCGCTGGCCGAGCTGGCCGATCTCGATGCCGCCGTCGTTGCCGTA
>DATHOV010000089.1:0-7655 GCA_035484515.1 Lysobacteraceae bacterium | reverse complement strand
GGAGGCACCCATGCGCAACCGACCGCCGCGGACAGGACAGCCTCCCGCGAGAGCCACATGCCGCCGCTCGCCGAACAGCAGCGTCAGGTGCAGATGGCGAGCCGCGACCGCGCGATGTTCGCCTCGGTCAACCATGGATCGCCGTCCATCGCCGCAACCGCGCGGGCGGGCGTCTTCAACGGCTCGGGTGTCGCGGAGGCACGCAATCCGGGTCCGCAGTCGCTGGCTGGACAGACGCACGCCGGACAAAACGGACGTGTGGGCGCGATCGGACAGTCGGCGATGAGCCGTCGCGGTGACGAACGCTTCGAATCCGGCAGACCGGGTTACGCAGACAGTGCGCGTGAGCGTTTTGGCCCGGCGCGCGTCTGGCGTGGATACCCGATGGAAGGCTGGGGCGGGCGTCCTCAGGCTGGTCAGGAGCACGGCAGGGTCTACGCCGATCGTTCCATGGACCAGCCGAACAATCCGCGGCATGGATCGGATGCCGAAGGACACGACAAGAGAAATCCGCGTTAGCGATCCGTTGGGCGCTGGAAACTGACGTCAGTCCGTGCAGGAATAGGGGGCAGGTTCATCAGCCGATGAACCTGGCCCCCAGACTGCGTCGCCCGGAGTCCTCATGCACCGCTATCCTGCGGACATCTACACGGAACCCGAACCGGATCCCGACA
Organism: Lysobacteraceae bacterium; assembly: GCA_035484515.1. Classification (GTDB taxonomy): domain Bacteria; phylum Pseudomonadota; class Gammaproteobacteria; order Xanthomonadales; family Xanthomonadaceae; genus SZAS-103. The sequence continues at coordinate 6,981 of DATHOV010000089.1, read as the reverse complement.
CGCTGGCGAACCTCGGACCGCTGGCCGGCATGGCCGGCATCTGGTCGAGCGATGCCGGCGAGGACATCAATCCGAAGCCCGATGGCCCCGAACATCAGCGGTTCATCGAACGCTACGAACTCCAGCCGATCGACGCGCAGACCAACGGCCCGCAACTTTTCTACGGGCTGCGCTATCACACGCAGATTTTCCAGCCGGACGATCCGGAGACCCTCCACGACCAGGTCGGCTACTGGCTGTGGGAGCCGGCCACGCACGCGATACTGCTGACGCTGTCGATTCCACGCGGCCAGACCGTGATGGCCGTCGGCCTTGCGGCTCCCGATGCGAAGTCGTTCACGCTCGAGGCCGTGCGTGGTTCGCTCACCAACGGCATCGTTTCCAATCCTTTTCTCGAACAGGCGTTCCGCACGGATCGCTACACGATCAGGATCGACATCCATGCGGACGGCACGTGGTCGTACCAGCAGGACACACTGCTGGTCATATCCGGCCAGGCCGAGCCGTTTCACCACACCGATGGCAACCGGCTGCGCAGGATCGCCGAGCCCACGCCCAATCCGACGGCGCTTGCGGCGCTGCAAGAGAAAAAGGTTCATTCGTCGATCGACAAATGACGGACCCCTTTTCTGGCACCATGAAGCCGCAATCACCCGCCGACCCCGAAGGGCAGACAGCCGCCATGAAGAACATCCTGATGGTCATCGTGCTGGCCTTCGCCACCGTGATCGCGCCGTGCTTCGCGCAATCGCCCGCTGCGCACGCCGCCGATTTCGATGCCTTCTACGCGAAGTTCAGGAGCGCCGCGAAGGCGAACGACCGCCAGAAGATCGCCGACCTGATCGCCTTCCCCGTCGCGGACTGGTCGGTGGAACGCAAGGGCGACGTGCAGTCCGACACGATCAGGGACCGCACGGATTTCCTGAAGCGCTACGACCTGCTGTTCACCGCCTCGATGCGCGCGCATCTGGCGAGCGCGAAGCCGCAGCCGCTGAAGGACGGACGCTATGTCGTCATCTGGGACGATGCGGGCGCGGAGTTCTCGTTCGAGTTCGCCTACACCGACGCGACGGGCTTCCGGGTGACGTCCTATTCGATCGGGCCGTTGTAGGAAGGAATCAGGTTCATGGCTCGCTCGAATGAGCCCGACCCCTTCATCTCTTGCCCCGCACGTAGATGCCCATGAAGCGCACATTCATCCCGCCGCACTGGCTGTTGTCGTCCAGCAGCAGGTAGTTGCCGCGTCGCCGCGCCTGCACCTCGCAGGCATCGTCCTTGAATGCGACCTGGGTGGCCGAGACAGTGGCGTCGGCTTCGAAGGATCCCTCGTTCGCAGTGTTCATGCCCTGCCATGTCGCCGAGCCGGAGGCGTGGACCTTGCCTTGTCCGCTCGCTGCGATCTGCACGGTATCGTCGCCGCTGTACCACGTCCCTGCGAGGAAGTCCGTCGTGAGCTGCGTCTGTTCCTGCACGGGAGCCAGCGCGCTGTCCGGCAGGAATCCGGCGATCAGCTTTCCACCCGCGGTGCCGTAGTACGCACAGCGAAAGCCGTCCTTCGCCTTCGACACGAAGACCTGGTCGCCGCCGACGAGGAAGGCCTTCTGCCGCTGCCCACACGCACCGGATGCCGGGCAGGCCTTCGCCGCCTTCTGCAGGTAGACGCGCGCTTCGCCCGCCGCAGGATGCACCTGCATCATCGGCGCGGCTTCATAACGCGCGTCGTAGGTCAGGCAGGAGGTCTCGATGTCCGGCGCCACGCCACCGCCATCGGCGGCCATCGCGATGGGTACGAGGAGGGTGCTGGCGAACAGTGCGAGGCAAATCCGGTGGGTGGCGTTCACTGAATCTCTCCTGGTGGCTTGCAGGAAACGAATCGCTTCCAGCGGACGGCGGCGTTTCGATGGCGTCGCCCGCATCGGCATTGTCCGTGGACTGTAGCTTGTCGATGGCGCATGGCGCGATCCCGCTGCAGCATGGCCCGAGCATGTCTCCACATATGCCGTCGCGACAGCATTCGCTCGAGCGGACCGCGCGGATGAAGTCGCCTGCACGTATCTTGCGTCGAGGGCGTGCAGCCGCTCAGATCAGGCCCTGGTCAGGAAACCTCTGAGAAAGTTCAGGGACTGACCCCAGATCCCTGGAGCATATCCATGTCGCTAGCCACCCTGAAGATTGCGCTGCTCTGGTGTGCCGCGATCAACTACAGCGTATTGATCCTGTGGTTCATCCTCGTCACCCTCGCGCACGATGCGTTCTATCGCATCAGTGCACGTTTCTTCCGCATCACTCCGCAAACGTTCGATGCGGTCAATTACGGCGGCATCGCCGCATACAAGCTGGTTATCCTGTCCTTCAACCTCGTACCGTACGTCGCGCTCGTGCTTGCGACGTAGCTGGTTTCCAGTGCCATCATGCGTTGCGGCCAGCATGGTCGCGTGGCTCAGGCGTCAGGCCCACATGGAATTCGTTTCTCACTTCTTCGCAGGCGCGTTTCTCTGCAACTTCATTCCTCACCTGGCCGCCGGCCTGCAGGGTCAGTTCTTTCCCACTCCGTTCGCGCGGCTTCACGGCTCACGGGATTCTTCGCCGGTCGTCAACGTCTTGTGGGGCTCGTTCAACCTCGCTGCTGGTATTGCGCTTCTGACTTCATCGCCCATTGGCCTGGAGCCTGGTGCGCCGCTGGTCGTCTTCTCGCTTGGCTTCCTCGGTCTGGGCGTATTCTCGGCCTGGCACTTCAACAAGGTCATGGGGCACAAACGTGGCTAGCCGGCACCCCCGCCTGACTATTCGCCCTTTTCCCCCGAGGCGGAACTCTGGAAGTGAACCGATCCCGGATGGCTTCCGGCTGCCTCATCACAGCCCATGCTAGGCTGCCAACGCACCATGAAGTGCGATGCGTTGCATCACCATCAAGGACGAGGAGAAGGGCAATGACTGCTCAAGGTCTGATCATCATTCTGCTTATCGGAGGCATCGCCGGCTGGCTTGCCGGTGTCGTGGTACGCGGCTTCGGGTTCGGCGTCATCGGCAATATCGTGGTCGGAATCGTCGGCGCATTCCTCGGCAGCTGGCTGTTCCCACAGCTGGGCCTGAATCTCGCCCTCGGCGGTGGGATCGTCGGCTCGATCCTGTTCGCGTTTCTCGGCGCGGTGGTCCTGCTGCTGCTGATCCGGCTGATCAAACGCGTATAGACCAGTGGCGATTGAACCGGCTCCGATCCGGCATCGGTCGTGCCAGGATCAGAAGAGACGGGCGCCTTTCGGTGCCCGTCGGCTTGCATCAGTCGGACTCGCAACAGCTCACTGGCCGCCCGGGCTGGCGTGATTCCATGCGGCGCGGGATGCATTGCGGACCTGGAACCAGCGCAGGCGAGCGTCCTTGTTGCTCTCCCACTCCGCCTTCAGCTCCGGCTCGGCCTGGTCCCAGGTGCGACCCGTGGCGTTCTTGCGATGCAGGAAGCTTGAGCGATACGCCGGAGCGTAGTCTTCGTAGCTGTAGTTCTTGTCGTAGTACGGCTCTTTGATATACGCGCCGCGCCAGAAGGTCTCCTCGGCGCTCGGATTGATCGCTTCGCCCGCGCTGTGACCCGCTGCGGCGCCGACCATCGCGCCGACAACGCCTCCGACTGCGCTGCCCACGGGTCCGACGACCGAGCCGACCACTGCGCCTGCAACCATGCCGCCTATCGTGCCGACGCCGGTGCCAATGGGGTGCGACCCGGGACTGCCCGTGATCGGATCGCGGTTCATCGCAATGGCCTCGGCCTTGTCGGCGTCCTTCTCGAATTTCCTGTCGGCCTTGTCCTCCGCCTTCACGAATGTGTCTTCTGCCTTCAGGCGCTCTTTCGCTGCATCGGCCTGGGCCTCGCTTCGGTCCTTCGCGGCCTGATCGAGATCCTTCTGGTATCGGTCCGTCATGGTGAATTCCTTGTGGGATCGAGCCTCGAAGCCGGATTCGAGAAGCCCGGGGGAAATCGAAGCCGGCTTTGATCGCCTTGGAACGAACCTGCGATTCGCCCTGCATCCCGAGCATAGCGAGCACCCTGTGCGCGCGATGTACGTTGGCGCACAAAGCGCGTCACGTTGAACGAACCCGCGGTGGGTCGTCTGGACCCGATGGCCCGCGATGGCGGCGCGTTCACAGGAAGGGCTCGCGGGAGCACCCGCGATGCTTATACTTGCGCGCCGTCGCCCGCGCCGGGTGGCGAAGCAGGAAGCGCATCGGGGGAATCCAGCCAGTGTTCGGACCAGGTATCGGGCGCGGCCGACACGGCATCGTCGCGAAGGGCTTCATCCTGCTGGCTGCGCTCATCGTTTCGATGGCCTCCGGTCCGCTGGCGCAGGCGCAGCCCAGGCTCACCGCCGACATGCCGATGCGGCCGGGTGCGCTGTCGCAGGCCGACTACGATGCGATCGTCGCCGAGGCGAAGGACATCGCGCGGCTCACCCAGGACGCCCGCGACCTCGGCCATTGGCCCGCGCAATGGCGCAGCGGCCTGGATCGAACGCGACTGGCCGCGCTGTGGAGCATGCCCGAGAGCGCGACCCTCGCAGAGCCTGAGCGCAATGTCCTCGTCGAGCAGGCGGCGGACTGGGACATGCTTGCGTTCGAGCGGCCTTCGGATGCGGCGGCGCTGTGGAAGAGGTTGTGGCCGTTCGGCCAGGGCGGGAATCCGAACGTCGCGCCCAACAGCATCGGCCTGGTCCTGGTCCCCGATGCGAACTGGTCGGACAACGCCGTCGCGATGGTCAGCGTCTTCAGTTGCTTTCCGCCGGTCGCGTGGACGGCGCCCGGCGATCCTGCGGTGTGGGCGATGTCGCACGGCGGCGTTTGGCAATGGGGTAACTGGGACGGCCCGCGCGAATGCATCCGCGAGATCATCGACTCGAATGCATGGTTGGCCGGCAGAGTCAGTGGATCGGCGGTCGACAGCCACGCCAGCGATCGTCGCTACGATGCCGTCGGCGCCATCCTGAAGGCGAAGTTCACCCACGAACTGCTGAAGGACGGATGTGCCCGGCAAGGTCCGGACAGTTGCCTGGTGGTCTACCAGGCCTTGTACGGACTGGACCGGAAGAATCCGCAGCTCGCGGCGATCCTGCACAGGATGGAACGCTCGTTCGACCTGGACCAGCCCATCGCGATGCCGACGCTGAAAGGCGATGTCGAAACGCCGCTCGCAACCGCTGAGCCGGTGAAGAAGAAGCGTCGCAGCGAACTCTCCGACGCCGATCGCAAGCTCTTCGATCGGACCCTGGCCGATGTCCAGCGCAGGCAGATCTTCCTCACCCTCAAGCTGCCGGTGTTGCTCGACCATCCCGAAGCGTGGCCTTCCGGTGAAATCGATCGCACGTTGCGGCAGGCGATGGACCTGAACCTGCTGATCGTGCGCATGGAATGGGGACAGCATCGCTCGCTGCAATCGCAACGCTACTACGCCGATCCCTGGCAATGGGTCGATGCCAGTGCCGACCCGACGATCGTCGCCAGCCTGCGCGACATCGGCGCGTCGCATGCGCGCAACATCGGTTGCGACACCGATGGACTGGATCTGGGGACGCGTCTGCGGGCGTTCTGGCAGGGGTATGCGATCGAAGTGATCCGTGCAGGTCGTGGCGGGAGTTGCCGTGCGTTCGGCGCGCTGCGCTTGCCGGATGTGTACCAGGCGGCCGCACAGGAGAAGGGTGCGGCCGCGGCAGCACGTGACATGGCGGTGTTCGCGCCGATCGATGCCATGCTGGGCAGCGACGGCGAGGTGCGAACGCAGGCGCTCGATGCGATGGCCACGACCTGCGCCGTACGGAAGCCTCCATCCGCTAGCGACCCATGGAGCCTGTGCGCCGGTGTCGCGGCGCGCGATGCGCAAAAGGCGGCGGACGAACGCAAGCAGGAGGCAGCGGAAGCCGAACGCCTTGCAGCGATCAAGGCCAGCGAGCCTCCACCCGATCCGTATTCCTGCGGTGACGGAAAGGCCACCGTCATGCAGGCGGTCCATGCGCTCGGCTACAAGGGCGATGCGGATTTCTGGTGGGGCGAAAAGACGGCTTGCCGGATCAGACCGGATCATCCGGACGAAGCGATCGTCGCATTGACCTACACGCACGGCGACCAACTGACGGGCGTAGCGACTTCGCCTGCGGACGACCCTGGCTTCGACCTCGACGTGGTCGTGATCCGCACGGACGACGGCAGTCTGGTGGCGCGCAACAAGGGCGGCGGCCACATCGACTCCGATGCGGTCCGCTTCGAAGGCTTCGGCATCGACACCGCCAACTACCTGCTCGCGCCGGGCCAGCGCGCATTCGGCGTCCACGTCGGGCACTCGTCCCAGTGCTACCACTGCATCTTCGGCCAGTCCGAACTGACGCTCTATCTGCAGCATGGCAACCGGCTCGACGCGATCCTCGACACCGTCGTCGACGACACGCGCGGCGACCCGGACTCCTCTGATTGCACCGACCTGCCGACCCGGACGACCCGAACCATCAAGGTCGCACCGGGCGCGAGCCACGGACTCGCGGACCTGCTGCTCACGACCACGACGAAGCCGGAGCCCGATGACGATGCGCAGGCTGCGTGCAAAGCGAAGTCGGGGAGCGATGAGAACCGAGCCGAGACGATCAAGGTGAGCTTCGACGGGACGAAGTACCCGCTGCCGGCGGGATTCGATGTGCCCTGAAATCAGAGCGCTCCCACGCCAGCCTGCCAAAGCCCCAGCCTTCTATGTCTCGGCAACGGGCGCTGCCGGCGGCGCCGGCTTTTTCTGCTTGTCGGCCTTCCTTTGCTTGTGCCAGTTGCTCAACCGGTCCAGGTACAGGTAGACCACCGGCGTGGTGAACAGGGTCAGTGCCTGGCTCACCAGCAATCCGCCGACCATCGCGTAGCCGAGGGGGCGGCGGAACTCCGAGCCGGTGCCGCTGCCCAGCAGCAGGGGCAGGCCGCCGAAGATCGCGCACATCGTGGTCATCATGATCGGGCGGA
>DATHOV010000088.1:0-9959 GCA_035484515.1 Lysobacteraceae bacterium | reverse complement strand
CGCGATCGAGAAGCCGTGCAGGCTCGAACCGCCGAAGAAGAACAGCGCGACCACCGTCACCATCGTGGCCAACGAGGTCATGATCGTTCGCGACAGGGTGTTGTTCACCGCGCGATCGAGGATCTGCAGCGGGCCTTCCTTGCGCGAGCTGCGGAACAGTTCGCGCACGCGGTCGAACACGACGATGGTGTCGTTCACCGAGTAACCGTCCACCGCGAGCACGGCGGCGAGCACGGTCAGGTCGAACTCGATGCCGGTGACCGAGAAGAAGCCCAGGGTGATGATCACGTCGTGGAACTCGGTGAGCACGGTCGCCGCGGCGAAGCGCCATTCGAAGCGGATCGCGATGTAGATCATGATCCCGGCCAGCACCATGAACACGGCGACGATGCCGTTGGTCGCCAGTTCCTTGCCGACCTGCGGACCGACATAGACGGAAGGCTTCACCTCCGCCGGATGGCCGCTGTCGGCCAGCGCCTTCTGCACGTGATTGGTGATCGCCGCGCTGCGCGCATCGATATTCGACTCGCTGGCTCCGCCAGCTTGCGGTTTCGCCGAATCGCCGCTTTCATTCGGTCCGAGGCGGATCGAATAGTTCTTCGTGTCGAAGCGCTGCACTACCGCGCCCTTGAAGCCGGCCTTCTCCAGTGCGGAGCTGACGTCGCGCTGCTCGGTCGGCTGGTTGAACGTCACTTCGACCAGCGAGCCGCCGGTGAAGTCCAGCCCGAAGTTGAGCCCGCGCGTGCACAGCGAGACGATCGACACGATCATCAGGATCACCGAGATCGACACCGTGTACCGGCGGATCCCCATGAAGTTGACATTGCTGTTGGGATTGAAGAATTCCATGGACGCTTACACCTGAGCCGTCGAATTGGGGTTCACACGAAAGTGGACGAAGAGACGCGGCCCATGGATGGGCCGCGCGCATCGGCAGCGGCAACGCTGGCGATGCGGAGCCGCGTCCGGACCTGTGCCGGACGTGGCGAGCAAATGTCGGACAGGATGTTCGATCATTTGCATCGAATCAGAACCCTCCTCCAACAGAAACCTTCTGGATCTTCTTGCCGCCGCCGTAGACGAACGTCGCCATCGCGCGACTGACCGTCACCGAGGTGAACATCGAAGTCAACACGCCGACCAGCAGCACGACCGCGAAGCCCTTCACCGGGCCGGAGCCGAAGGTCAGCAGCGCGGTGCCGGCGATCAGCTTGGCGACGTTGGAGTCGAGGATCACCGCCCAGGCGCGATCGTAGCCGGCCTTGATGCTCGCCACCGGCGTGTTGCCGTTGCGCAGTTCCTCGCGGATGCGTTCGATGATCAGCACGTTGCCGTCGATCGCCATGCCCAGCGTCAGCACGATGCCGGCGATGCCGGGCATGGTCATGGTCGCGTGCATCAGCGAGAGCACCGCGGTCAGCAGCAGCAGGTTGGAGAGCAGCGCGAGTACCGAGATCACGCCGAACAGGCGGTAGTACACCATCATCAGAGCGCACACCGCGAGGAAGCCGATGATGACTGCGCGCTTGCCCGCGTCGATGTTGTCCTGGCCGAGGCTTGGGCCGATCACGCGCTGCTCGACGATGTTCACTGGTGCAGCGAGCGCGCCTGCGCGCAGCAGTAGGGCGAGGTCCGAGGCTTCCTTCAGGCTGCCCAGACCGGTGGTCTGGAAGTGCTTGCCGAATACGCCCTGGATGGTGGCGTCGTTGATGACGTCCTCGCTGATCTTCACCGAGTGCACTTCCTTGCCGTTGACGATCTTCGTCACCGGCGTGCGCTCGATGTAGACCACACCCATCTGCTTGCCGACGTTCTCGGTGGTGAAATCCTCCATCCGCTTGGCGCCGATCTCGTTGAGGGTCACCGATACCGCAGGCGTGCCGCTCTGCGAATCGGTCATCGAGCTGGCGCTTTCGAGCTGGTCGCCGGAAACGATCACCCGCTTCGACAGCAGCACGGGTCTGGGCTTGCCGTCGGGGCCCAGCTCGCGCATGTAGTAGAGCTTCGCGTCCGGCGGGATGTTGCCGGTCCGCGCAGCCTCGTACGCATCGCCCTCGATGTTGCCGCGATACTCGAGCGTCGCGGTCGCGCCGAGCACCTTCTTCGCCTGCGCGGTGTCCTGCACGCCCGGCAGTTCGACCACGATGCGGTTTGCGCCCTGGCGCTGGATCACCGGCTCGGCCACTCCGAGCTGGTTGATGCGGTTGCTCAGGGTGCTGATGTTCTGCTCGATCGCACCGTCGTCGATGTTCTTCAGTTCGGCGGGCTTGAGGGTGGCAGCGAGTGTGGCTCCGTCCGAGGAGGACTTGAGGTCGAGCTGCGGCATCTCGCTGGCGATCAGCCCGCCCAGCTTGGTCGCATCGGCGGAGTTGGCCAGATGCACGTTGATGCCGTTGCCGGCGCGGCTGACGTCGGCGCCGCGGATCGCGTTGTCGCGGATCAGGCTGCGGATCTCGTCCACGAAGCCGTTCATGCGCTTGTCGAGTACGGCGTCCTGGTCGACTTCCATCAGGAAGTGCACGCCGCCGCGCAGGTCGAGGCCGAGCAGCAGCGGATTGCCGCCGATCGCCTTGAGCCAGCCCGGCACCGTCGATGCCAGATTCAATGCGCTGGTGTAGTCGTCGCCGAGCTCGCCGTGGATCGCGTCGGAGGCCTTGAGCTGGGTATCCGGATCGGGCAGACGGACGAGCAGTTCGTCGCCCACGATCTCGATGCCCTTGAACGCCAGCTTCTGTTTCTGCAGGACACCCTGGACGCGCTCCTTGAGTGCCCCGTCGACGACGTGGCCGCGGTTGGCGGTGATCTGGACGGCCGGATCCTGCGGAAACAGGTTCGGCAATGCGTACAGCAGGCTGAAGAACAGCACCACCAGCACCAGGATGTTTTTCCAGCGTGGAAACTCAAGCATGGGAAGGACCGGCTAGATGACGACAGCAGGCGACCGCGCAGCGGCCTGCCTGCAGGAATTGGGGATGCAAGGGCGCCCGATCAAGACGCTTTCAGGCTGCCGCGCGGGAGCACCATCGAGATGGCCATTCGCTGGAACTTCACCTGTACGCCGTCGGCGACCTCGAGCGTGATGAAGGCATCGCCGATCTCGGCGACGCGGCCGGCCACGCCGCCGTTGGTGACGACCTCGTCGCCCTTCTGCAGTTTCGCGAGCAGTTCGCGGTGCTGCTTGGCGCGCTTCGACTGCGGCAGGATGACGATGAAGATGAAGACGCCGACGAAAGCCACCAGCAGAACGATGTTCATCATTCCTGCATTGGGCGCCGCGGCGGACGCGGCCTGGGCATGGGCGACGGGAATCAGGAGGTCCAGCGGGTTCATGTGGGGGATACCGGCACGGCGATGAAGTCGCGCAGTATGCCATGCGGGCCGTGACGGGCCTAGCCGCCCGGTCGGCGGCTGGTGCGCGCGGCATGGAACGCCGCTCGAAAATCGGCGAACGCGCTGGCTTCGATCGCCGCACGGATGCCGCGCATCAGGTCCTGGTAGTAATGCAGGTTATGGATCGTTGCCAGCATCGGCGCGAGCATCTCGTTGCAACGGTCCAGGTGCCGGAGGTAGGCGCGGCTGAAGCCGCCGGCGCAGGTCGCGCAGGCGCATTCCGGATCGATCGGACGCAGGTCGTCCTCGTACATCGCGTTGCGGATGCGCACCGCGCCGAAGCGGGTGAAATAGTGGCCGTTGCGCGCGTTGCGGGTCGGCATCACGCAATCGAACATGTCGATCCCGCGTGCGATCGCCTCGACGATGTCCTCGGGCTTGCCGACGCCCATCAGGTAGCGCGGACTGCGTTCCGGCAGTTGCGGCGCAGTGTGTTCGAGCATCGCATTGCGCTCGGTCTCCGGTTCGCCGACCGCCAGGCCGCCGATCGCATAGCCATCGAAGCCGAGCGCAGTGAGCGCGCTCGCCGACTGCGTTCGCAACTCATGGTGTACCCCGCCCTGCACGATCCCGAACAGCGCGGCGTCGTTGCCCTCGTGCGCACGTTTCGACCGCTCCGCCCAGCGCAGCGACAGCTCCATCGAGGTGCGCGCCACGCGCTCGTTCGCAGGCCAAGGCGTGCACTCGTCGAAGATCATCACGATGTCCGAGCCGAGCGAGCGCTGGATCGCCATGCTCTCCTCAGGCCCGAGGAAGACCTTGGCGCCATCGACCGGCGAAGCGAACGTCACGCCGGCCTCGCCGATCTTGCGGCGCTTGGCCAGCGAGAACACCTGGAAGCCGCCCGAGTCGGTGAGGATCGGCCCGTTCCAGCGCGCGAAGCCATGCAAGCCGCCATGCGCTTCGATGATCCGCGTGCCCGGCCGCAGGAACAGATGGAAGGTGTTGCCGAGGATGATCTGCGCACCCGTTGCGACGACGGCATCGGGTGTCATCGCCTTTACCGTGCCATAGGTTCCGACCGGCATGAAGGCCGGCGTCTCCACCGTGCCGCGCGGGAATGTCATCCGCCCACGGCGTGCGGCACCGTCCGCATGCAGCAGGTCGAAATGCAGGCGGCTCATGCGACGTGTTCCGATGCGGGCGCATCCGCGGGGAACACAAGCATCGCATCGCCGTAACTGAAGAAGCGGTAGCGCTGCTCCACCGCATGCCGATACGCGGCAAGCACGCGCTCGCGGCCCGCGTACGCGGACACCAGCATCAGCAGGGTCGATTCGGGCAGGTGGAAGTTGGTCAGCAGCGCATCGACCGAGCGGATGCGGTAACCGGGGAAGATGAAGATCCGTGTCTCGCCGGCGAACGGCCGCAGGACGTGTTCGCCGGAGTCGAGTCGCACTGTCGCGCTTTCCAGCGCGCGCACGACCGTGGTGCCGACCGCGATCACGCGTCCGCCAGTCGCCCGCGTGCGCGCAATCTGCTCGACCAGCGCCGCGCCGACGTTGAGCCATTCGCTGTGCATCACATGCTGATCGATCCGTTCCACGCGCATCGGCTGGAAGGTGCCGGCGCCGACGTGCAGGGTGACCGTTCCGAACGCGACGCCGCGCGCGCGCAGCACATCGAGCAGCGCGTCGTCGAAGTGCAGTCCCGCGGTCGGCGCGGCGACTGCGCCCAGTTCGCGCGCGAACACGGTCTGGTAGCGCTCGGCATCGTCCGCGCCCGGCGCTCGGTGGATGTACGGCGGCAGCGGCATCTGCCCGGCATGCAGCAGCCATTTCTCCAGCGGCTCGCGGGTATCGAAGCGCAGGTCGTAGAACTCGCCATCGCGACCGAGCACCTCGGCCTGCCCGCCCTCGTCGAGCAGGATGCGCGTACCCGCGCGCGAGGGTTTGCTGGCGCCGAGTTGCGCGCGCGCATCGTGGCCGCCGAGCAAGCGCTCGATCAGGATCTCCACGCGACCGCCGCTGGCCTTGCGACCGAACAGGCGCGCCGGCAGCACGCGCGTGTCGTTGAAGACCAGCAGGTCACCTGGCTGCAACAATTCCGGCAACTCGCGCATCTGCCGGTCCTGCAGCGGCGGATCGCCGCCTGCTTCGTCAACGTCTGGCAGCACGAGCAGACGGCTCGCCGAGCGCTGCGGCAGGGGCTCCTGTGCGATCAGCGACTCGGGCAGGTCGTAATGGAAGTCGGACTTTTTCAAACGCTGTTTTCGATGCGGCCGGGAGAACGGCCATTATCGCCGATGCGATCGCGTCAAGCCTTGGCGCGACGCCGACGCATCGCGAACAGTCCGACGACGACCATGATCCCGACCAGCAGGAACGGCCATTCGCGGCGCGTCCAGTGCCGCGTCTGCCACCATGCCTGCTTGTACGGCAGCCATTTCGCGGTCTCGAAGTCCGGCGCCGGGCATCCCGTACCGAAATCCTTGCCCCATTTCACGTAGGCGCCGTTTCGCAGGTAGCGCCGGTAGATGCGGCCCGCGCTCGCGCCATCGGTGTCGAGCATCCAGCCCGTCGCCGTGCACATCATTGCCGCATAGGCCTGCGAGCGCGCGGGCATGAGCGCGGCCGCCTGCTCGGCGAGGTTCGCTGCGACGTAACGGTAGCGATAACGCGCATCGGGCAGCGTTGCGCTGGCGGTGACGCGCTCCGCCTCGCCGCTGCCGACGAAATCCCTGCCCTTGGTGGACGGCAGGTCCCGCGGTGGAAAACTGCCGCTCCACTCCGCATTGTCCGGAGCGAGCTCGGTGCCGAGCAATTCCATGCCGTCGGCACGGGTGATCTGCGCCTGCTTGAACAGCGCTTGCGCGCGAGGGATGTTGGACCACGCGCTGCTCGCGCGTTTTGCGGCGATCAAGGCCATCGCCTTCTTGCGCAGGTCGGGATCGTCGAAATAGCGCAACGCCTCGTCGTCGCGGCCGACGCGCAGCAGGCGTCGCGCGAGCAACTCCCGCAACTGGTCGGCCGGAGTCGATGACGGCATCTCGCCCTGCTTCGGCAGCCTCTTCTTCGGCGAAGCAGGAACATTCCCGTCGACGAAACCCTTGAGTTCATCGACCGTCAGCACGCGCTCGGCGACATAGGCCGCATCGGGCCAGTATTCCTGCGCGCCGGCGTACATCCGCGCCATCGCGTCGAGGTATTCGCCGCGACCGAGCGCAAGCACGCCGCGTTCGGTCTCGACGCGGCATAGCGGGTGCCAGACGTCGTCGTCGGCGCCTTCCATCTCGTCGCTCCAGGCCTCGTCGACCGGGAAACCTTTCGCGGCCAGCGCGTATTCGCGCATCGCCGTTGCCTGGTCGCCCGCACGCAGGGCGAGCTTGGCGCGCACCCACGCGGCCAGCGGCGTGGTCGATTTCGCGGCCAGCTTCGCGGCGAGATCGTAGTGGCCCACGTTGTACAGGCCCGCCGCCATGCGGTCGGCGCCGTCGAAATGGTCGAGGCCATGCGCCTGCACGAGTTGGAGGAAGCCATTGAAGTCGAGGCTGCCAGTCTTCGGCGTGCCCTGCCCCGCTGCGGTTGCATCGCTGGACGCGTCAGCGGCAGCAGCGCGTTCGTCTTCGGTCGTCGTGCCGGCCAGCGGCCAGTCCTGCGCGAACTCGTTCGAGCGCGTGTACATGTACGCCGCGAGCAGGCGCTGCGAGAGCGGATCGTCGAGCGCCTTGTCCAGTTGTTCGCGGTGCGCGAGCAGGCTGCGCGCGACGAACAGCAGCGAAACGCTGCCACTCATCGAGCCGTGGGCGGCCTGTTCGGCATAGAGCTTCACCGCTTCGTCGACGGTACCGTGGTGCCAGGCGATCCGCGCCTGCTCGCCGAGGCTGGCGACCGCAAGTCCGAGCGGATCGGGCACTCCGGCCAGCGCACGTTCGCGCACGACGTCATAGGCGGCCACCGCGCCATCGGTATCGCCTTCGCCGAGCAACGCGCGGCCAAGCATGTACTGCGCCCACAGGCCGCGGCGCGCGCGCGCGGGTGGCGCGAGGGCGAGGACCTGTTCGAAATGCGCGGCCGCGACCTTCATGTCGCCGCGCCCGAAGGCGATCGCGCCCAGCGTGTAGTCGAGCACTTCGGGCGCGAGGCCGGCACCCGCCTTCGCCGCGGCGGCATCATCGTCCGCCGCGCGCATCGCGTGCACCTTGTCGAGCTCGTCGGCGGAAAGACCGGGGGGATCGATTTTCGCGCGGTCGTTGCCGGCGTCGTCCCAGGGAGATTGCTCGACGGCGCGCAGGCGATCGGCAGGCTTGGGCAGCAGATGCGCGGTCTCGAAGTAGAACGTGCCTTCGGGCAGATCGAGCAGGCTGGCCTTGCGGTCGTAGAGCAGTTCCTGCGGAAAATCCGGACCACAGGCCAGCGCCGCCGTGACGGGCAGCATGCAGGCCACCGCGACAAGTAGCTTACGCATGCACATGCAGGTCTGCCGGCATCAGGTGGGTACAGCGGACCCAGCCGATCGGCCGCGTCTGCGTCGCAGGCAGGCTCGCGCCGGTCTCGCGCACGAAGCGCGGCTTGCCCTGGGTCTTTTCGATGCGGTAGCCGGGCAGCGCGTCCGCATCGGTGCAGCCGGCGCCTTCGACATCGACCGAGGCCGGAAGCACTGCTTCGAGGTTGCCGCTGTTGCGCACGGTGACGTCGAATGCGCCGTTGCCGCCATCGCTGATGTCGGGCGTCCAGTCCGCATGCAGCGGCTTGCCCGCGATCACAGCGGAGAGCGTCGCCAGCGGCCATGCGCGCCGATCGCCCGGCAACGGCAGACGGAACCATACGAATCCGCGCAGGTTCGACGGCGGCGCCAGGGTGATGTCGTGCACGAGTCCGGCAACCGCCTGCGGATCGGCGAACAGTTCCAGCCTTTCGCCCGCAACCGGCAGCGCCGATTCGCTCTCGACGCCAACGCGATGGCCTTCCGCATCGACCACTAGCGCCGAGCCATACGCCGGCAGGGCGATGCGGAACGGCTTGCTGTCGGCCTTCGCGAAGGCGGCGATCCATGCACTCGCCTGCTTGGGATCGAACAGGCCGTGCTTCGGATCGGTGACCGCGTGCACCTGCAGCACCGTCTCGTCCGCTTGCGCAAGCACGCCGGCCAGGCCTGGCGCCCCGATCCACGATGGCAATGCGGTGATCGAGAGCGTCGCATCGCCCGGCAGCTTCGCCTTGATCGCTGCGAGCAGCTTCGCGTATTCGTCGAGCCGCGCCGAGGCGCAGTCGAAATCGATCTCCACGCCATCGACCATCGCTCCGGCTTCGCGCCATTTGGCGACCAGATCGCTGGCCTTCCCAACGATCGCATTCGTGTCCAGGCTGGCCAGACGGCCGTCGAGGCGGATCACCGGGCGCATCGCGCGGCCGTCGGATTTCAGCGAAGGCAAGTCCACCTTCGCATCGACCCAGCCTTCACCTGGCTGATCCTGCGCTGCGAGCACGCGCAGTTCGGTGAACACGGCCTTGCTGTCGGCCAGCGCCATCAGATTCGCAGGCAGCCAGACGCGCTGCCAGACGTACACGCCCTCGCCCAGTGTCGTCGACGGCGACGTCGCGGCCGTGCCTGCAAACGGTTTCGCTGCGGCGATTACCATCGCCGGCCGCGGAGCGGGTGCACTCGCAGTGGGCGGCTCGGGCGATTTCGAGCACGCAGCGAGCAACAGGACGAAGAGGCAGGAAGCGGAAAGCGCGCGATAGGTCATGCGGGCCGAGCGGTATGGCGGGATGCCGAAGATACCAGTGTCGGCAAGGTCACGATATCTTCGGCCGAAAATCAGCTTGGCCGACTTCGATCTGCACCTCGCAAGAAACCGTCCATGGTGCCGTTCTCCTGTTCGCCATCCATGGCTCACCTGTGATTCAAGGCGCGCGATGCCATTCAAGGCATCGCGCAAGCGCCTTGAATCACAGCCATCCTTTCTGCCGCGCCAGCCGATGCGCCTCGATGCGGTTGCTGACGCCCAGCTTGCCGATCGCTTCGGAGAGGTAATTGCGCACGGTGCCATGCGAGAGGTGCAGGCGCTCGGCGATATCGCCGGCGCCGAGTCCTTCACCCGCGAGTCGCAGCACCTGGCGCTCGCGCTCATTGAGGGGGTCGGATTCGGACCATGCTTCGAGCGCGAGTTCGGGCGCGATCGCGCGGCCGCCGCGGTGGACCTGACGGAGGGCTTCGGCGAGCTTCTCGGCAGGCGCGTCCTTGAGCAGGTAGCCGGCCACGCCGGCATCGAGCGCACGGCGCAGGTAGCCGCTGCGCGCGAACGTCGTCACGATCACGACCTTGACCGGCATCTCGCGCTCACGGATGCGCTGCGCGAGTTCCAGGCCAGTGAGGTTGGGCATCTCGATGTCCGACACCACCACGTCGGCCGGCGTACCGGCGGCCTGCAGACGCTGCAATTCGCGCCAGGCGGCCTCGCCGTCGGCAACGCTGCCGAGCACCTCGATGTCTGTTTCCAGCGCGAGCAGTGCCGAAAGGGCACCGCGCACCATCGCCTGGTCCTCGGCAAGCAACACGCGGATCATGCGCGCGCCTTGCGTTGCGCTTCGGCGATGCCGATGACGTTCGTGGCGGTCGACTTCATC
>DATHOV010000087.1:0-2035 GCA_035484515.1 Lysobacteraceae bacterium | reverse complement strand
GATCGCCGACGCGGCCAGTTGCAGGCCCATCGGAAAACCTTCGGAAGCCTTGTGCAGTCGGGCGGCATCGTCCGGATCGAGCCGGGTGCCGATGCGCCGCACCAGGATCGCGCTCGATTCGGAAGCCTGCAGGCGAAGGTCTTCCGGCCCCAGCGACGCGACGAGGCCATCCTCGCCCTGCCCCGACCCGGCCAGCCGCAGCGGCACGGTCGATGCCATGACCACGTGCAGGTTGGGCGGGGCGTTGTGGATCAGGTAGGCCAGACCATCGCGCAGCGTCGCCTCGGGCAATCGCTCGCACTCGTCGAAGATCAGCACGACCTCGGTGCGCAGGCGCGCGATTTCGGCCAGCAGCCCGGTGAGGCCCTCGACCTGCAGGTCGGGCTTGGCGGCATGGCGCGCGGCGAGCGCATCGGATCGCGAACGACCGCTGGCATGCTGCAGCGCATGGGCGAGCGCCATGCAGAAGCGCACCGGATGATCGCGCGCATCGGCGGTGAGCCAGACGACAAGTGCGCCCTGCTCCAGCCACAACCGCCGCCACTGCAGCATCAGGGTGGACTTGCCGAATCCATCGGGCGCGACGATCGCGATGGCCGCGCCACCGCGCAGCTCCGCCCATCGCCGCGCGAGACGCTCGCGCCGCAGCGTCGTCCGCGGCATCCGCTGCGGCGTCGCCTTGAGGACGAATTCGGGTTCGGGAATGCTCGCTTGCACGCTGGTTCAGTCCATTCCGTCCTGCCGTCTCTTTGTTTTTCTGCGCGTCGCCAGAATGAAACCTCGCGGATACCGCTTCAGTGATGCAGTCGCGAGTATGCACTGCTGCCCGGCGACGGCGCTTCATCGCACCGCATCGACGATCAGCGATCGCGTGGACCGCACCCGATGCTCTCGGGCGCGCGCTTGATATCACCGCAGGTTGTGGAGGACAAGACATGGCAGTCCTGATGCGTCGATAGGCAACAACCATGCCGCCCGCGACAGCGCTGCCGCCGTCGGGAACAACTTGATCGGCCCGCGCGGGAGGACGTTTCCGGTGCGATCATGCGCGGCGGCCAGCACGGCCGCCTAGGGAAGGTCTGAACAACTCGATCGATGTCGGCGACAATAGCGCATGGCAATTGGGATGACGATCGATGCAGCTGACGTTCGGTGACGCCGAGGGGATGGGCAAGCGCAAGAAGACGCGGCGCGAGATCTTTCTAGCCGAGATGGAGCGTGTGGTGCCGTGGGCGGGACTGCTGGCGCTGATTGAGCCGCACTATCCGACGATGGGCCGTCCGGCCGCCAGCCGTACGCGCTGGCGACGATGTTGCGCATCCATTTCCTGCAGCAGTGGTACGCGCTGAGCGATCCGGCGATGGAAGAGGCGCTGATCGACACAGCGGTGATGCGTCGCTTCGCGCGTCTGAACGGGCTCGACAACATTCCTGACGAGACGACGATCCTCAACTTCCGCCGGCTGCTGGAAGACCATGGTCTGTCCCAGTCGATCTTCGAGCGAGTGAATGCGCACCTGGCACGCAAGGGCCAGAGCCTTCGCGCAGGCACGATCGTCGATGCCACGATCATCGCCGCACCGAGTTCGACCAAGAACCACGACGGCGAGCGCGATCCGGAGATGCATCAGACGAAGAAGGGCAACCAGTGGCACTTCGGGATGAAGGCGCACATTGGAGTCGATGCGGCTTCGGGGTTGATCCACACAGTGATTGGCACGGCGGCGAACGTGTCGGATTTGGATTGCGCCGCGCAGGCCCTGCACGGAGAGGAAAAGGCCGCTTATGTTGATGCCGGTTACACCGGCGTAGAGAAGCGCGCGGAAGTGATCGCTAAACGGCCCGAGGTCCAATGGGTGGTGGCGCAGAAGCGCGGCAAAGTCAAAGCCTTGCCGGAGGGCGTGATCAAGCAACTCACCCGGCAGTTGGAGAAGCTCAAAGCCCAGGTGCGCGCCCGCGTTGAGCATCCCTTTCATCTTGTGAAGAACCTCTTCAAGTTTCGCAAGGTGCGCTACCGGGGATTGGCCGAAAACACC
>DATHOV010000086.1:0-5542 GCA_035484515.1 Lysobacteraceae bacterium | reverse complement strand
AAGGCAGGTCCGGAACCGCGACGCCGGGAAGGAGCTGCCGCACCAGGTTGCGTTCGACGGGGTTGTCGTCGAGGAAAACCATCGAATCGATCCCGAGCGACAGCTCGTGGGCGATCGCCGCGATGTTGGTGGCCTTGTCGTTCCAGTTCGCCTGGAAAACGGCGATATGCTCTTCGTTGAGCAGCATTTCGGGATGCTTGCGGAAGGGCAGGCGAGCGGTCTCGTCGTTGTTTTTCGAGGAGACCGCGAGCACGATGCCGCGCTCGCGCAGGTCGAGGGCGAGTCGCTGCACGTTCAGGTACGCCTCGCCCGTGGGATCTCCCTGCGAGCATTGAATGCCCTCGAGCCCGTCGTCGCCGATGACCCCGCCCCAAAGCGTGTTGTCCAGGTCCAGGACCAGAACCCGGCGGCTCTTGCCGCGCATCGTCGAAAGAATCCGCGCCACGTGGTCGGCGTACAGCGGGAGATAGCTGTTGGAAAAGGGCAGCTTCGCCAGATTCCATTGCGTGGGCGAATGCCAGTTCGCCAGGCCGACGGTCTCGGCAAGTCCACCCGCATCGAGGACGATGTCGCGCGTTCCAAAGATGGCTTGGGTGAGCCCGAGATTGACGCGATCGATGATATTGCGACGCGTCCCCGGCAACGCCCGGTCGAAACTGCCGAAAAGCTGTTCCGGTGGGGAGGCGAAAGTCTGCAGGATGCACACGGCGTCGCTGTTGGCCTGCAGGCCCGAGCGCACCGTTTCGATATAGGCCAGGCACTGCCGGACAGTATCCTCGGCGGCTTCCGGACTACCCGACTTGGACCGCAAAGGCAACGCGCGATAATCGATCGCAAGCAACACGGCATCGGGTTTGGCGCGATTGATGACCGAATCGGGCGAAAGCGCTTCCTGGATTACCTGATCGTAGTCGCCCGGTATGCATTCGAGCGCAATGCCGTAACGGGCCGCACTTGCCGTCAGGGACGGAAGGATATAGTCGACCGTCGAATTGCTGAGAACTCCGAGGCGGAACGGAATCAGCGGATCGAGTGCCAGACCCGACTTCCTGGCCCTGGCAATCGCCTTCGCCAGCTGGTTGAGCTGGTTTTCATCCAGTGCAAAAGAAGCGAGGGACTGTATCTCCGCACCGGGTGCGGCTGCAGTTTCACGGCTTGCACGGCACCGGGCTCCAAAATCAACCGGTGGCCGCGGCAACCAGAGGAGATCCCGAAAGAGGTCATGCGTCATGGGTCTGGAAATAGCATGGCGTCAAGGGTCAGCTGGTTTTCGATCGAACCAGTTCGGCAAGTTCGCCTACATCCTTGAGTTTGCCGATTTCGGAAGTCGAGAACTGGACGCCGAAGGCTTTCTCGACCGTCAACATCAGGCGGATATGGGCAAGGCTATCCCACTCATCCACATCCTTGGCCGAAAGCTCGGGTCGGACCACGATCGATTCGTCGTCAAAGACATCGTGGAATACGTCAGTGAGCCTGGCGTAGATCTCCTGCTTTTCCATTCTGTTTCCTCAGTATGTCTCGTACAGTACAGTCAGGAACCGGCCCGTTCATTTTCATCGCCGAGTATTTCACCTTGGCGTCGGGCGAAACACTGAGCCATCGCAGGCAGCCAGTGCCGTCCGAATTCAATCAGGTCGGTGCTCTGCAGGCGGGTGTCAACAAGATCGTTCTGTCAGCACATGACTTCAATGCGCTGGCCGAAACATGCAGGAGGCCCCCAGATCAGCAAACGTAGCGCAACGGGCGCCTGTGCATTTTTTGCCGGACAAAGACGATGACAGTCACCATCCAATTGGTAGTGAAGGGCTCCCCCGCTCTTGAGCGAATTGCGGCGTCGAATCCTCGAAAAACAAGGTTATCACCGCTCGTCGTCCAGCCTGGCGCCAACCACGCCGTGACATTTCATCATGAAACTACACTTGCCGGGCTCAAGTCAAGAGTCGGGCGCAACCCGTAGTGTCAGGTCAAATCGCCAGCAAGTTCAATCGGTTATGGGAGATTGACGGCTTGGCATGCAACGGTCTCGCGCGCTGATGCGGCGGTCTTTCCCGTCATTTCCATGCCGGTCCGCGACATTCATGAGAAGACAGTCCTCGTTGCGCCCGGAGCCTGCCCTCGGACTTGATCCGGGGATGGCAGCTCGCTTCATTCAGGTCGGGAGCTGTTCCCAGCGTTGCGATCGCATGAACCGCCTGAACTTCATTCCGTCCGGACGGTCGTAAATGCAACGATCGTCCGGGCATGATCCGGGTTTCGTGTCGCACCGACCCCCCAACCCGCCAAACCGCCCCGATCCAGAGTCCGGGTCGGCCTTAATGCTGTCGCATACACTGGACTGTTAAAGTGGGCGGTGGACCCACCTGGATGCAGGCGTGAACCGAGCAGTCACCGAACGTGCGGCGGCCGAACCCACCGATAGCGTGGGCGAAAGCCTGCACACCAATCTTCTCGACGGCCTCGATGGCCGCATCGTCGATGCGCTGTTGCGTCGCGGCCGGCTCAAGGATGCCGACCTCGGCCGCGTGCGGCGTCTCCAGGAGGAGTCCGGCGGTACCGTGTCCTCGCTGCTCTCGCGGCTGGGCATGGTGTCCGAGCGCGACATCGCCGAAGCCAGCGCCGAAGTGCTCGACCTGCCGCTGCTCGCCGCGCGCGATCTTCCCGATGCGCCGCCGGCGGTGCATATCTCGATCCGCTTCCTCAAGCAGCACCACGTCTGCCCGGTCGCCGAGGACGCCGATACCGTCGATCTGATCGTCGCCGACGCGCAGGATCCCTACCCGGCCGAAGCCGTCGCGCTCGCGACCGGTCGCGTGGTGCGCCTGCGCATCGGCCTGCGCTCGGAGATCGACGATCTCATCGAGCGCTATTACGGCAGCGGCCGCAGCGCGATGGGCACGATCGTGGAGAACGTGTCGGACGAAAGCGGCGGCGACGAGGACGACATCGAGCACCTGCGCGACCTCGCCTCCGAGGCGCCGGTGATCCGGCTGGTGAACCTGGTGATCCAGCGCGCGGTGGAAGCGCGCGCGTCCGACATCCACATCGAGCCCTTCGAGAACCGCCTCAAGGTGCGCTACCGCATCGACGGCGTGCTCGAGGAAGTCGAATCGCCGCCGGCCAACCTCACCGCCGCGGTGATCTCGCGCATCAAGATCCTCGCCAAGCTCAACATCGCCGAGCGTCGCCTGCCGCAGGACGGCCGCATCATGCTGCGCGTGCAGGGCAAGGAGCTCGACCTGCGCGTGAGCACGGTGCCGACCGCGCACGGCGAGTCGGTGGTGATGCGTATCCTCGACCGCGAATCGATCGTGTTCGACTTCCACAAGCTCGGCTTCACCGACGAGTTCCTGCCGCAGTTCCGGAAGGTACTCGAACAGCCGCACGGCATCCTGCTGGTCACCGGTCCTACCGGCTCCGGCAAGACGACGACGTTGTACACGGCGCTCTCGCAACTCAACACCTCGGCGGTGAAGATCATCACCGTCGAGGATCCGGTCGAATACCAGCTGGTCGGCGTCAACCAGATCCAGGCGAAACCGGCCATCGGGCTGGACTTCTCGCACGCGCTGCGTTCGATCGTGCGCCAGGACCCGGACATCATCATGATCGGCGAAATGCGCGACCTCGAGACCGCGCGCATCGCGATCCAGTCCGCGCTGACCGGCCATCTCGTGCTGTCCACCCTGCACACCAACAACGCCGCCGGCGGCATCACCCGCCTGCTCGACATGGGTGTCGAGGACTACCTGCTCACCTCGACGGTCAACGGCATCCTCGCCCAGCGCCTGGTGCGCCGGATCGAGCCCACCCACGCCGAGCGCTACGAGCCACTGCCCGAGGTCATCGAAGAGTTCGGCCTGCGCAAGCTGCAGCCCGAAGGCACCATCTACCTGTGGCGGCCGAAGCCTTCGGCGCTCACCCCGACCGGCTATCTCGGCCGCACCACGATCATGGAATTCCTGGTGATGAGCGATTCCCTGCGCCGGCTGGTGATGCAGCGCGCCGGCATGGGCGAGATCGAGGCCGCGGCCAGCGGTGAAGGCATGCGCACGATGTACGAGGACGGCTTGGTCAAGGCGCTGCAGGGCATGACCACGATCGAGGAAGTGCTGCGGGTTTGCACGGAAGCGTAATGGCCCAGTTCCGCTACCAGGCATTGAGCGCGAGTGGCGAGCCCCTGCACGGGCAGATGGAGGCCGCGAGCGCGGAGGAAGTGATCGGCCGCCTGCAGGACGCCGGGCATATTCCGGTCGAGGCCCGGCGTGCCGACGAGGTCGCCACGGGCGCGAGCTGGACGAGCTGGTTCCAGCGCAAGCCGCTCGGCCCCGAACACATCCAGCAGTTCACCGAACAGCTCGCGACCCTGCTCGGCGCCGGCCAGCCGCTGGATCGCGCGCTCGCCATCCTGCTCGATCTGCCCGAGTCGGCCGAAGCGAAGAAGATCATCGCCAAGGTGCGCGATGCCGTGCGCGGCGGCACTTCGCTGTCCAACGCCTTGGAACAGCAGGACGGTGTGTTCACGCGCCTGTACGTGAGCACCGTGCGTGCCGGCGAAATGGGCGGCAGCCTGCACGAGACGCTGGCGCGGCTGGCCGAATACCTCGAGCGCAGCCGCGGCCTGCGCGCGCGCGTGGTGAATGCGCTGATCTACCCGGCGATCCTGGTCGCCATCGTTTCCTTCGCGATCCTGTTCCTGCTGATGTATGTGGTGCCGCAGTTCCAGCAGATGTACGAGGGCTTCGGCGCGCAGTTGCCGATGATCACCCAGGTCGTGCTGGGGCTCGGCAATGCCTTGCGGGAGTTCTGGTGGCTGATGATCGTCGCCGTGGTGGCGCTGTTGTGGTGGATGGACCGCCTGCGCCGCGACCAGGCCTTTCGGCGTTCGCTGGATGCGTGGATGCTGCGCCAGAAGCTGATCGGATCGCTGATCGCGCGTCTGGAAACCGCGCGGCTGGCGCGCACGGTCGGCACCCTGGTCAGGAACGGCGTGCCGCTGCTGCAATCGCTGACCATCGCGCGCAACGTGCTGGGGAACCGGGTGCTTGCCGAGGCGGTCGATACTTCTGCGGAGGAGGTCAAGACCGGCAGCGGACTGGCGCACGCCCTGGGCAAGCGCGACGTGTTCCCGCGCCTGGCGGTGCAGATGGTGCAGGTGGGCGAGGAATCGGGCGAGCTCGATACCATGCTGCTCAAGGCCGCCGACACCTTCGACCGCGAGACTGCGCAGGCGATGGACCGCTTCCTCACCGCGCTGGTGCCGGCGCTCACCGTGTTCATGACGATCGTGGTCGGCACGGTCATCCTCGCCATCCTCACGCCCCTGTACGACCTCACTTCCAACATAGGTTGATCCACATGACGCTGCACAATCCAACCCTCCGCGCCGCACCGGTCGGCTTCCTTCCGGCCCCGCAGCCCAGCCTCGGAGCAGAGACTTCGACTCGGGCGAGGCCACGATCACGAGCAGGAACGCGTGGTCGTTCGGGACGAGGACCTTCTGGTTCACATGGCTTCACGCTGCTGGAGATCATGATCGTGA
>DATHOV010000085.1:0-2430 GCA_035484515.1 Lysobacteraceae bacterium | reverse complement strand
ACCGGTTTTTCATCCACCGCGTGGTGATGCGCACCGATGATGGACTGATCACTCAGGGCGACGCTCTCGCACAGCCCGATCCGCCCGTCGATGCGGCCGACGTGCTCGGCCGGATGGTCGGCCACAACCGTGGCAACCGCGCCCTGCAGCTGCACGCGCCGCGACGCCTGCGGATGACGCGCTGGCTGTTCGGCCGCTCGTCGCTCGCGGCGCGTCTGTTCTTGCGCCTGCAGCGGATCGCACCGTCGAAAACCGCGTGAACGAACCCGCCCTGCCCCTGCACGCCGACATCGGCATCGGCGGCATCCACGTGCGCCTGCGCACCGACGATCCCGGCTTCATCGACCTGCTCGGCGAGCGCTACGCCGGCTTCCTCGACGGCGCCGGGCGCGTCGACTACGAATTCGACATGCACCTGCAGCCGCCGGAAGGGACCGATCCCGACGACGACGTGCGCGTGTTCCGCCGCGACGGGCTGTGGTGCATGGAGCGCGGCGATTTCCGCGCGGAATGGGACCCGCAGTCGCGGCGCGGCTGGATCCGCCAGGAGCCCAATCCGTATTCGGTCGACTCGGTATTGCGCATCGTGCACTCGCTGCTGCTGGCGCGCGAGGGCGGCATGCTGATGCACGCCTCCAGCGCGGTGCGCGATGGCCGCGCCTTCGTGTTCATGGGCGTCTCGGGCGCGGGCAAGACGACGATCTCGCGGCTGGCGCCGGCCGGCGTGCACCTGCTCACCGACGAGATGTCCTACCTGCGTCGCGAAGCCGACGGTTATTTCGCCTACGGCACGCCGTTCTCCGGCGAACTGGGCAGGCCCGGCGCGAACCTGCGCGCGCCGCTGGCCTGCATCTACCTGCTCGCGCAGGGGCCGGAAAACCGCATCGAAGCGCTCGGCCACGCCGACGCGGTGCGCGGCCTGCTGGCAAACATCCTGTTTTTCGCGCAGGATCGGGAACTGGTGCAGGCGATCTTCGCCTCCGCCATCGAACTGGCCGAGCGCGTGCCGGTGCGTCGACTCACCTTCGTGCCGGATTCGCGGGTCTGGGACCTGATCGGGAACGAAAGTACATGAATGCCCCCCTCTACATCGCCCGCGGTACCGACATCGCCGCCCGCCGCTTCGGCGAGGAGACGATGATCATGTCGGGAAAGGACTCCGAGTTGTTCAGCCTCAACGAAACCGCGAGCCTGCTCTGGCAAGCCGCCGACGGGGTGACGCCGCTGGCGCAGATCGTCGAACGGCAGTTGTGCGCGGCCTTCGACGTCGACGCGCAGACCGCGCTGCGCGATGCCGAGGAACTCGCCAGGCAGCTCGCCGGCCACGGCATCCTGCGCGTCTCCGACCAGCCGCTCGCCGACACCGACGCAGGGAAAGCACCGTGAGCCTGATGAGCGAAATGGGTGCGCGCGCGGTCAAGTTCGGCATCCCGCTGAGCGTGCAGCTCGACCTCACCTACCGCTGCAACGAGCGTTGCGTGCACTGCTACCTCGATCACGAAGACCACGGCGAGATGAGCACTGCCGAGATCCTCGGCCTGCTCGACCAGCTCGCCGCAGCCGGTGTGTTCTTCCTCAACATCAGCGGCGGCGAGATCTTCATGCGCAAGGATCTCTTCGAGATCATCGCGTACGCGCGCAGGCTGCAGTTCTCGGTCAAGCTCAAGACCAACGCGGTGATGATCCGCGCGGCCAAGGCGGCGCGGATCGCCGAGCTGGGCGTGGAGTCGGTGCAGATCAGCCTGTACTCGCACAAGGCCGAAGTGCACGACGCGATCACCAAGCTGCCGGGTTCGTTCAAGCGCACGGTCGCGGGCGCGCGGCTGCTCAAGGAACACGGCGTGCGGGTCAGCTTCGCCAACGTGCTGATGACCCACAACGCCGACGACTACCAGGGCGTGCAGGCGCTGTCGGCGGAGATGGGCGTTGGCTACAACGTGGACGCGACGATCACGCCGATGATGGACGGCGATCGCTCGATCCTGCAGTTGAACGTCGACGCCGCGCGACTGCAGCACATCTTCCACGACGACAGCCTGCTCGGCGGCAGCAGCGATGCCTTCTGCGCACCGCCCGACGGCCCGATGTCGATGGAGGATGCCTACCAGACCCTGCCCTGCAGCGCCGGCCACACCGCCTGCTACGTCTCGCCCTACGGCGACGTGTATCCCTGCGTGCAGTTCCCGTACCGCGTGGGCAACATCCGCGAACAGACCTTCATCGACATCTGGCGCGACTCGCCGCAACTGGCCGAAGTGCGCTCGATCTCCGTCGGCGACCTGCAGGGCTGCTCGTCCTGCGTGCACGGCGGCAGTTGCACGCGCTGCCCGGGCCTGGCCTACCTCGAAGGCAACATGCGCGGGCCATCGACCCAGGACTGCGAGAAATCCTTCGCCCGCACCGGCGTGGCGTCGAAGAACCTGCTGAGCA
>DATHOV010000084.1:0-3819 GCA_035484515.1 Lysobacteraceae bacterium | reverse complement strand
GCGAGCATCGCCTGGCCGATGGTGTTGTTGATCTTGTGCGCGCCGGTGTGGTTGAGGTCCTCGCGCTTGAGCAGGATGCGCGCGCCGCCGACGTGCGCGGTCAACCGCTGCGCTTCGTAGATCGGGCTCGGGCGGCCGACGTAGTGCTTGTAGTCGTGCGCGAGCTCGGCGACGAATTCGGGTTCGTCCTTGTACCTGCGGTACGCGGCCTCGAGTTCGGACAGCGGCTCGATCAGGGTCTCGGCGACATAGATGCCGCCGTAGTCGCCGAAGTGCCCGCGCGCGTCGGGGTATGCGTTGAAGTCGATGTCGTCAGCCTTGCTCATCGGTTTCCTGTGAAGCCTGTTTCTGTGAAGCCTGCCCTTGCGATGTCTGTCCCCGGCGCTCGCGATCCGCTGCGCGCACCGCCGCGACGAAGGCGTGCATCTGCGCGTGATCCTTGACGCCGGGCGCCGATTCGATGCCGCTCGATACGTCCACGCCCCACGGCGCCGTCGTGCGGATCGCCTCGCCGACGTTGCACGCGTCGAGCCCGCCCGCAAGCAGCCAGGGCCTCCCGATCCGCTGATGAGCTGCCTGCGTCCAGTCGAAGCGTTCGCCACTGCCGCCAGCACCGCCGGGCGCATGGCCATCGAACACGAATCCCGCAGCCGAAGGATACCGCGCCAGCAGCGCCGGCACATCGTCCGCGGCGATCCCGCGCATCGGCACGACCTTCAGGAATGGCATATCGAAATGAGCGCAGAACGCGTCGTCCTCGCTGCCATGGAATTGCAGCAGGTGCGGACGCAACCGCCCGACGATGGCGGCGACTTCTTCAGCCGGATTGTCCATCAACAGCGCGACCACACTGACGGATGGCGAAAGCGCTTCACGCAGCGCGAGCGCACGCTCGAGTTCGAGGCGCCGCGGGCTGCACGCGGCGAAGATCAGGCCGATCGCATCCACACCGAGTTCGCCCGCGAGGAGCACGTCTTCCCCGCGCGTCATCCCGCAAAGCTTGATGCGCGTGCGCGGCGACGCACCGTCACCGGAAGCCAGCAGCGTCACAGCGTCGCCTCGGCGGGAAGCCCCCAGTGCGCCGGATACAGCGGACCGATGAAGGTCAATCCCTGCGGCAGCGCCGTCGCGCCGGCGACGGTACGGTCTCGCCCGCGCAGCAGTTCGCCCATCCACCACTCCGGCCGTTCGCCACGGCCGATCGGCAACAGCGAGCCGACGATGTTGCGGACCATATGGTGCAGGAAAGCGTTCGCGCGCACGTCGATCACCACTTCCTCGCCGTCGCGGCGCACGGAGATCTGCTGCATCTCGCGCATCGCATGGGTGGCCTGGCATTGCGCGGCGCGGAAGGCGCTGAAGTCGTGCTCGCCCAGCAGGACCTGTGCGGCGCGGTGCATCGCCTCGGCATCCAGCGGCAGGCGCTCCCATGCGAGGTAGTCGCGTTGCAGCGATGGTCGTACCGGACGATTTAAGATGCGATAGCGGTAGCGTCGCGCACGCGCGCCGTGACGCGCGTGGAATGCGTCGGGCACGGGTACTGCCCAGCGCACGGTGACGGAACAAGGCAATCGCGAATTGGCTCCGAGCATCCAGCCACGCGGCGGACGCTGCGCGGCGGTGTCGCAATGCACGACCTGGCAGAGCGCATGCACACCCGCATCCGTACGCCCCGCGCATTGCACCTCGATCGGCGCATCGGCGACGAAGCTCAACGCGGACTCGACAGCCGACTGCACGCTGTTGGCGTGCGACAGCCGCTGCCAGCCCTGGAAACCGGTCCCGTCGTATTCGATGCCGAGTGCAAGACGCATGATGATATGGACACGAAGCGCCAGCGGTTCGCACGACGGGGCCGACGGCCCCGTGCCCGTGCTTACCAGCTCTCGATCATGTCGAGCAGCTTGAACGCTTCTTCCTGCTGCGTCGCGTTGCCTTCGATCAGGGCCGCTTCGAGCATGCTCCTCGCATTGTCCACATCCCCGTTCTCGATATAGGCGCGCGCAGCCTCGATGCGGGTTGCGGCCGTCCAGCCTGTGGCCGGCGGAGGCTGGATAGGCTTGAGTGCAGGTGGCGCCGTCTTCGCGGGAGTCTCGGGTTCCGGCGCAACAGGTTGCAACGCAACTTCATGCTGCGCGACAGCGTGCGATGCATCGGGCTCGTCGCCATCCCCTGCGGGCGCAGGATCGTCTTCGAGCCTTGCGCGTGCATCGGGCTGACCCACCGGAAGCGCGCTCACGTCGAAACTGCGGCGGCGCACCGGCGGCTCGGACTTGCGCGGACGCCTGAGCATCAGCCCCAGCAATCCGGCGAACAGGACCAGTCCTCCGCCCACCAGCACAAAGGGCTGCATGAACCAGGGCGATTCGGATTCCGGTTGTTCCTGCGGCTTGCGCGGCGCGGCGTGCGCGACCGGCGCGGGTTTCTTCGGTGGCGACGCCGCAGGCTCAGCGGCGGTCGATGCTGCCGCTGGCGAAGCCGCAGCCGATGCTGCTCCCGAAGCGGCAGGCGATGCCTCCGACGTGGCGGGCGACGCAGCCGCGGTCGCTTCGTTCGGCGCGGAAGCGGCAGTCGATGCATTCGCCGCCGGCGAAGCGGGACTGGCCTGCGCGGGCGCAGCATCGGCATCCTTCTTCTCGAGTTCGGCCAGACGTTGCTGGAGAGCGGCGAGCTGGCTGTCCTTCATGCCCAGCAATTTCTGGCTGTCGGTCTTGATCTTCTCCAGATCGGCGACATGCGCCTTGAGATCGGTGATCTCGGCCTTGCGTGCGACAAGTTCTTCCTGGGTCTGCGCCAATTCCGCGCGCAGTTCGCTCCCCGATCCACCTACGCTCGATCCGGACTGGCTATGACCGGCCGCATTGCCGACCGGCGGAAGGATCTCCAGATGCGCACCATGCGGCCTGCCCGCATGCGCGGCACCCGCTACTGAGGCTGTGGATGTTTCGCTTCCTGCCGCACTCGACGCTGCGCTCTTCGATGCCGTGCCTTCGTTCGATGCCTGCTTCGCGGCGCTTCCGGAGGCTTCCTCGGGTTGCAACTGCGGTGCGGGCTGCGCTCCCTGGCGCCAGCTTTCGACCTGTTCGTGCACCAGCGCATTGGCTTCGTCGGGCGTCACCGCGCGCGCCTGGTCCGCGTCGGGCATGCGCAACACCGCTCCCGCCTTGAGCCGGTTGATGTTGTTGCCGATGAACGCGTCGGGATTGGTCCGTTGCAGGGCGATCATCATGCGGTTGAGCGATACGTCGGGCGAGCGCATCTGGCCGGCGATCGACGACAGGGTCTGGCCGCGGCTGACGGTGATCGATCCAGACTCGCTGGCCGCGGGCGAAGCAGGCTCCTCGGCCGGGGGCGGCGTTTCCGCAACGGGCGGCGGTGGCTCGGGCGCTGTCTGCTGCGCTGGCGCAGGCTCGGGTGCAACGGGTGGCGGCGTGGGTTCGGGTGGCGGCGCGGCGGCAACAGGCGCGGACTCAGCCGGTTCCGGAGCGGTCGTTACCGGTTCCGGAGCCGGAGGCGCCTGCACGGCAGCCGCCGCCTCAGGCGCTGGCGACGATGCCGCCGGCTTGGGCGACGCTGGCAGCGGCTCGGGTTCGACCGCATGCACGACAGGCGGCGACACCGCCGGCGCAGGCATGGGCGTCGAGGTAACCGTCGGCGCGGAGATCGCGCCATGCGGCACTTCCACCGTATGCGGCGGTTCGAGCAGCGCGGTGTACTCGCGCACCATCTTGCCGTTGCCCCACTCGGCTTCGAGCAGGAAGCTCACATACGGATCGGTCATCCTCTGCGGCGTGGTGACGCGCACGACCGGCTCGCCCT
>DATHOV010000083.1:0-4921 GCA_035484515.1 Lysobacteraceae bacterium | reverse complement strand
CCTTATGCTAACCCCGCGCTTCCGGTGACACCAATGCCGCGTCGATCCGACCCGAAACCAGCCCGTGCCGAACGCACCTCATCGTATCGAGCTGCCGTGAAACCTGCGGCTGCACGGCCCGACTCGGCGAAACCGATCCTGGCGAAACCGACATCGGCGAAGGCTGCGATCGCGCGCATCCAGGCCGCGATCCGTGCCATTCCCGAGGGCAGTGTGGCCGGCTACGGCGTGGTCGCGCGTCGCGCAGGGTTGGCTGGCCGCGCGCGGCTGGTGGCAAGGGTACTGTCGAACAACGACGATCCGACCCTGCCGTGGCACCGCGTCCTGCGCAGCGATGGCCGCATCGCATTTCCACCCGACTCCGCCGGCTACGCCGAACAGATCCAGCGCCTGCGCGCCGAAGGCGTCAAGGTGGAAAACGGCCGGGTGCGCGATCTGGCGCGTGCCGATGCCGATCTCGATTCGCTGCTTTGGGCACCGCCCCGCAAGTGATCGACCGCCGGGTATCGGATTCGTACAGCGAAAGGTGACGCGCTGCCGGTATCATGACGCCCTTGCTTGCGCGGAGCGTGCATGTTCAACCAACTGCCGAAAGGCACCCAAGCGCTGCTGTGGATCAATGGCGGCGTGTTCCTGTTGCAACAACTCATCGATCCGAGCGGCAATGCCTTCGCTTCGTTCATGCTGTGGCCGCTGGGGCTGGATCCCTCGTCGATGGGCCTCGGCGCTCTACCGCCGGGCGTGGGCTTCATGCCGTGGCAGTTGCTCACCTACGGCTTCCTGCACGAGGGCCTGTCGCACATCTTCTTCAACATGCTCGCGCTGCTGATGTTCGGCGCACCGCTCGAATACACCTGGGGCACGAAGCGCTTCCTGACCTACTACCTGATCTGCGTGGTTGGCGCGGGATTGACTTACCTGGGATGGGCGGCGGCGATGCAGATATCCAGTCCCGTGCTCGGCGCCTCGGGCGGCGTGTTCGGACTGCTGCTGGCCTACGGCATGCTTTTCCCGAAGCAGCGCGTGATGCTGCTGTTCCCGCCGATCCCGATGGACGCGCGCACGCTCGTCATCGGTTACGGTGCGGTGGAGCTGCTGATGGGCGTGACCGGCCTGGGCGGCAACATCGCCCACTTCGCGCACCTGGGCGGCATGCTGTTCGGCTGGCTGGTGATCCGCTACTGGCGCGGGCAACCGCCGTTCCGCAAACCGCCGCGCGGCGGCGGCATCCGGCGCTGAGCAAAGCCCCCTCTTGAAAGAGGGGGAAAAGCCTCACCGCCAGATCGACACCGGCGACGCAATCTCCATCGGCTGGCCGGCCTTGCAGGCGTAGGCGTTACCGAACTCCGCCACGTTCGCGAGCACGCCATCCACGCGGTATTTCGCGGGCGACTGGATCGATGTCGTGGCCTCGGTGAGCGCGGTGGCAGGTGCTGTGTTGCGCGCCCACACCTGGGCATAGGCTTCGAAGAACTCGCGCGCGGGAGACGGAACGTCCTTCTGCACCGGCGCTGCGGTCGGCTTGCCATGCGCGCCTTTCGACTTCGATGCGGAAGCGGCCGCTGGTGACGGACTGGCCGTCGCGGCGTCCGGCGCGACGGCCTTGAACGCTGCCCACGCCAGTTCGACGCCGCCGAGGTCGGCAAGGTTCTCGTCGCGGGTCTGGTGGCCGTTGACCTTCACCTCGCCCTCCACCGGGTAGGCGTCGTACTGAGCGATGATTGAAGCAGTGCGCTGTTCGTACGCTGTCGATACCAGCGGCGTCCACCAGTCGCGCAACTGGCCGTCGGCGTCGATGGTACGGCCCTTGCTGTCGAAGGCGTAATGCAACTGGTGCCCGATCAGCGGACCGAGCGCACCGTACTGCCGCGCGGCGTCCGCGTTCGCGTCGAACACTGGCGGCTGCAGGAAGGCGGCCGTCACCACGATGCGGTTCTGCATAAGGTCGTAGCTCACGTCGGGAACCTGCGCGAGCACCGGCCAGCGCCGTTCGCTGGTGCGCTTGCCGATCGCATCCATCTCCTGACGGTGCTGCCATGCGGCGAGAGCGAGCATGTCGTTGGCGTAGCCGCCGCCGAGCGCGAGACCGGTCAGCGATGGGCTGCGCGAAGGCTCGCCGACCTCGATGCGCAGCTTGTCCAGCTTGGCCTGCGCGGCGGCCCGGGTGGGCGCGTCCATCCAGGCGTTGTGGTCGATCGCATCCTTCATCGCCGCACGCAGGCCGTCGGCGACATGCGTGGCCGCGTCCTTCGCTGCCGGAGACAGATAACGCTGCGCGTACGCGTGGCCCATCGTCGCGCCGAGCGCATGATCGACCGCATCCATGACCTGCTGCGCCCGTTCGCGCGGCTGCTGAACCCCGCCGAGGAGGCGGTCGTACATCTGGAAGTGTGCGTCCTGGAACCCGTGCGAAAGATAGGGCGCCATCGCGCTGGCGACGTGGAAACGCAGGTAGGCCTGCCATTGCTCGACCGGCGTGTTCGCCAGCATGCCGTCGGCGGCGGCGAAGAAGCCGGTGTGGGCGAGCGAGATGCGGTCGTCCTCGGCGTGCTGCGTCTTCAGGAAGTTGCCGAAGGCGAGGTTCGGATACGCCTTCTGCAATTCGGCCAGGGTCACTGGATGGTAGGCCGTGTCGGGATCGCGCAGCTGCACCAGCGGCAGCGAGGACTGCGCGAGCTGCATCTCCATCGACAGCACCCAGCCTGATTCGACCGACACCCTGTCGGCCGGCGTGCCCGACAGTTGCAGGATGGTCTGGATGTAGGCGCGGTAGCGGCCGAGCAGGTCGCGCGTCTCCGCATCGGTGCGGTTGTAGTAGTCCGGGTCGGGCAGGCCGAGGCCGCCCTGGTTCGCGTAACCGAACTGGTGGTCGAAGTCCTTCAGGTCCACGTCGGTCGCGAAATTGAACAGCACCGGGATGCCGGCCGCGTGCAGGTCGGCGATCACCGCGGCGATGTCCTTGCCCTTCTTCGCGTTCGCGATGCGGTCGAACAACGGTTGCAGCGGCGTCGTGCCGGCGGCCTCGACCGCTGCCTCGTTCATGCCATCGGTCCACAGCGCGCCCAGCGCGCGACTGGCATCGTCGTTCGGGCCGTGAGCCATCTCATCGAGCAGGCTTTGCTCCTGCGCGCGCGCGTTCGCCTGCATCGCGTCGAACGCCGACACGCTGCCTTCCGTCGGCGCCGGATGCGTCTTCAGCCAGTCGCCGTCGACCTGCGCATAGAAGTCGCCGCATGCCGTCGTGACGGATACGACCGGCACAGGCTTGGTCTTGCCGGCCTTTGCCTTGGTCGCCGCTTCGGCTGGTGCGTGGAATCCGAGCAACAGCATCGGAGCGAGCAGGATGGCGTGGCGCGCGGGGATCATCGGCGAACTCCTGACGGGACGGCGAAGTGTAACAAGCCGGCGTGCGCCGGCCGTCGCAGGCGAAAGCGGCGTTCAGGCAAGACCCAGCCGCATCCCGCTGCGCGAATTCGAGACGGTTCGCGCGCTTCGCCCGGCATTCAGCGCGGGCGATCCTTCATGCCCATCGCGTGCCGCAGGCGCGTCTTGAACCCATTGGCCTTCTGCCTGCGCGGCGACTCGTAGGCCGGAACAGTCGCGATGCCGGTCTTGCGGTGCATCGGTTCGCCGACGGGACGTTTTTCGATCACCAGGATACTGTCGTAGAAGTGCAGCGAATGCGCCGCACGCGTGAAGTCATCGACCTTCAGCGCGCGCGCATGCGAATGCCAGGCATGGATCCTGTCGATGAAGCGCTTGCTGTATTCGATGAAGGTGTTGCGGCGTCGGTAGCCGCCGCCCCACTTGTGCCAGTAGGAGGTGTGCAGGTCCTCGCACAGGTACACGCCGTCCTCGGTGATGTGGCCGAACATCTCCTCGAAGGTGGCGATCTGCTGGCGCATGGTGTGGCCGCCATCGTCGATCAGGATGTCGACGCGCGGGATCTTCGCTGCCAGCGATTTCAGGAAATGCCGATCCTCCTGGTCGCCGATGAAGATGGTGACGTTTTCGTTCTCCAGCGCCTTGCAGTGCGGATTGATGTCCACGCCGTAGATCTTGCAGCGAGGGCCGAAGTAGTCCTTCCACATGTCCAGCGATCCGCCCTGGAAGACGCCGAATTCGAGCACGTGCACATCGGTGCCGCGGAACCGCGCGAAGTGGCGGTCGTACACGTCGAAGTAGTGCATCCACTTGTGGATCAGACGGCCGGTGTTGGCCTCGAAATATTTCTGCAGGTCGTTCATGAAAACGAGAATCCGCCATGCCCCGTGCAGGGCGATTGCGCCGCATCCTTGGGCATGCCGCGGGGCGCGTCAAGCTTCGCGAAAAAGAAAGGCCCCGCGAACGGGGCCTTCCAGCTGCGCACCACCACGCGCGCAACGTCTCACCAGATGATGACCTGCTTGTCGCCATCGCGCACCATCGGATCGCCGGACTTGCATTCGAACGCCTTGGCAAAGCCGGCCACGTTCGACGGCGCACCGATCGCGCGGAAGTTAGCCGGAGAATGCGGATCGACGTTCAGTCGACGATCGGCCTCGGCCGGCTTGAACGAGCGGCGCCACACGTTGGCCCAGTTCATGAAGAAGCGCTGGTCCTGCGTGTAGCCGTCGATCTTCGGATCGGGCTTGTTGCCTTCCTTCGCCTCGGCAGCGTGCAGTGCGTCGAACGAGATGTTGACGCCGCCCAGGTCGGCGATGTTTTCGCCGAGGGTGAGCTTGCCATTGACGTGCTTGCCGCCGACGCCGACGTAGCCGTTGAACTGGTCGACCAGCTTGCCGGTGCGCGCCTCGAAGCCCTTCTTGTCCGCGTCCGTCCACCAGTTCTTGCGGTTGCCCTGCGGATCGTACTGCGAGCCCTGGTCGTCGTAGCCGTGGGTCATCTCGTGGCCGATCACCGCGCCGATGCCGCCGTAGTT
>DATHOV010000082.1:0-5010 GCA_035484515.1 Lysobacteraceae bacterium | reverse complement strand
CGCCGCCAGCGCCGACTGCCAGAGTCCGGCCGCAAACGGCGGATCGACGAAGACCAGATCGAAGCGCGCATCCGGGGACCGCGACAGCCAGCGCAGCGCATCGTCGCAGACGACTTCGACGGTCTTGGCGGCATCGGCCCGGGCCAGCCGTTCCGCATTCGCGCGCAGGGTGCTCGCGAGCACGGCATCCTTCTCGACCAGCACGACGCGCGCTGCGCCACGCGAAGCCGCCTCCAGGCCGAGCGCGCCGGTACCGGCGAACAGGTCCAGCACACGCGCGCCGACGATCCGCGGCTGCAGCCAGTTGAACACGGTCTCGCGCACGCGATCGGCGCTCGGACGCAGGCCCGCCGCGTCGGCTACCGGCAGCTTCGAGCCACGCCAACGGCCACCGATGATGCGCACGCTGCCTTCCTGCGCTCGCTTCATCGCGGCCGCCTCGCAGCGTGGTGCAAACGGGTCGGGCTGGGTGCGGGTGGTACCATAAGCGGATTCTCCCGCAATCGTGGCCCATGTTCAGTTTCTGGAAGAAAAAGCCTGCCGACGGGATCGCCGACAAGCCCGCCGCGCCACCTGAAACAGCATCCGCTCCGCCCACGCCGCAAGCGACCGATCCATCGACCTCGCTGGCCGAACTGGGCGCGAGCAGCAATGCCGCCCCGGCGGCCGCCCCGGGCAAGCTCGGCTGGCGCGAGAGACTGCGCCAGAGCATCCTGTTCAAGGATGTCCGCGAACTGATGGGTGCCAACCCCATCCTCGACGACAACTTCATCGACGAGATCGAGACCGCGCTGATCACGGCGGATGTCGGCGTCACCGCCAGCGGCGAGATCGCCGAAAAACTGCGCCGCCGCACCAACAAGCGCGAATTCGCCAACGCGGACGACCTGCTCGCCGGCCTGCGCGACGAACTGATCGCGATCCTCAAGCCGATCGCGGTGCCGCTGAAGATCGATCGCAACGCCAAGCCCTTCGTGATCCTCACCGTCGGCGTCAACGGCGTCGGCAAGACCACCACCATCGGCAAGCTCACGCGCCGCTTCCAGCTCGACGGCTACAGCCTGATGCTCGCGGCGGGAGACACCTTCCGCGCGGCCGCGGTCGAACAACTGAAGATCTGGGGCGAACGCAACAACGTCACCGTGATCGCACAGGGCAGCGGTTCGGACGCCGCCTCGGTCGCATTCGACGCCCTCCAGGCGGCGAAGTCGCGCGGCATCGACGTGCTGATCGCCGACACCGCCGGCCGTCTGCACACCCAGGCCGGCCTGATGAACGAACTGGGCAAGATCGGCCGCGTGCTCGGCAGGCTCGACCCGACCGCGCCGCACGAAGTGCTGATGGTGATCGACGGCACCACCGGACAGAACGCCATCTCGCAGGTACGCCAGTTCCACGCCATCGCGAACGTCACCGGCCTGGTAGTGACCAAGCTCGACGGCACCGCGCGCGGCGGCGTGCTGTTCGCGCTCGCGCGCGAGTTCGGCATTCCGATCCGCTACGTCGGGCTGGGCGAGCGGCTGGAGGACCTGCGCGCGTTCGATCCGGAAGCCTTCGTGGACGCGCTGCTGCCCGACTCCCTGAGCGGTTGATGGAAGCGGGCGAACGTCCGCGCATCCGACGCCGCCGCTGGCCGCGCGCGCGAGGCGTCCTCTTCGCGCTGGTCGCCGCCGGCGCGCTGGTCCTCGCGTATTTCCTGCAACCGGCGCAGCTCACCGCGCTGATCCTTTCCCGCGCGGGCAGCAGCCTGCGTCTGGAACTGCACACCAGCGGTCCGGGCAACTACGCATGGACTCCCGAGCTGCGATTTGTCCTGCCGGGCCTGACTGCGAGGACGCCGGGAAGCGCGACACCTTTCTTCCGCAGCGCCCGGTTCGAGGTGGCGCTGCCGTGGAAAACCCTGCTCGGCCATGGCAGCGAGATCGGCAACGTCGCCCTCGAATCGCCCGATCTCGACCTGCAGGGACTGAACTCCTGGCTGGCGACGCTGCCGCCAAGCAACGCGCCGTTCAAATTGCCGACCTTGTTGCGCGGACTGCAGGTTGCCGATGGCACGCTGCGCAGCACGGACTGGCAGATCGAGCGCCTCAACCTCGAGCTGCCCTCGCTCGCCGATGGCCGGACCACGACGATGGATGCGAACGGTGTACTTGCACTGGCGTCCATCTCATCGCGATTCGACCTGCACACGAGCGCAACGGCAGCGGGCGTCGGCCACGGCCTGCGCATCGACGACGCACGCGTGGCGCTCAAGGCCGACGGCGAGTTGCCGTCGCTGACCGCGGAAGGCAGCCTGCTGCTGGCCGACACGATCGCATTGGACCTGCACGGGATCTTCCAGCAAATGCCGGCGGCCTGGTCGGACGCGACGGATTCGTCGTTCGCGACGTCCGGCGATACGCCATTCTCGATCGCGATGCGCAAGGGACCGCCGAAACGCGACCTCGCCCATCCGCTGGAATCGCTGACCGCGCGCCACGGCTATCGGCTGAATCTCGCGCTCGGCGATGCGACGCGGCAACCGTCGCTTGCGCTCGATGCCGAAGCGACGACGGGCGCGATACTCGATGCCAGGGCGCAGGGCCGGATCAGCCGCTGGCCGGATGCGTGGCCGGGCCTGCCGACGACGCTCACGGCGAACACGGCGCCGATCCAGTTCGAGGCGAGCTATCAGGGTCCGGTGTTTCTGAGCGAACCCTTCGTCTACGCGATCCAGCGCGGCGATGCAGCCGTGCAGGGCAACGCGAAGATCGCCGATCTTCGCGCGTGGATCCATGGAGAACTCACATCCATTGCGTCACCGGCCCTGGCTACGCCGGACGAACCGGCGATCGACGCCGACGTCGCGCGCCTGCGCGGCGCGCACACGAAGACGAAGGCGAGCGACGATGCGCCGTCGCAGACCGCACCTGCGTCCGCCATCGTCCCCAGATCGTGAGCGCGCTCGCCGCACCGTTGCTGACGTGGTTCGACCTGCACGGTCGCCACGACCTGCCCTGGCAGCATCCGCGCAGCGCTTACCGCGTGTGGATTTCCGAGACGATGCTGCAGCAGACGCAAGTCGTCACGGTGATTCCGTATTTCCTGCGCTTCGTGGAAGCATTGCCGGACATCGCGGCGCTCGCCGACGCACCGCTCGATCGCGTGCTCGCATTGTGGTCCGGACTGGGCTACTACAGCCGCGCGCGACGACTGCAGCAGTCCGCACGGACATGCATGTGCGAACACGATGGCGAACTGCCGCGCGATTTCGAGGCGTTGCTCGCATTGCCCGGGATCGGCCGCTCGACTGCAGGCGCGATCCTTGCGCTTGCGCACGGGCTTCCGTATCCGATCCTCGACGGCAACGTGCGTCGCGTGCTGTGCAGGCATCGCGGCGTGCCCGGCTGGCCGGGCAGCGCGGCGACGCAGAAACGGCTCTGGCAGATCGCCGAAGACGAATTACCGGACGCGCGCGCCGCCGACTACACGCAGGCCTTGATGGATCTCGGCGCGACGGTGTGCACGGCGTCCTCGCCCGATTGCGGCGGCTGCCCGTTGCGATCGGATTGCGTGGCGCTGCGTGAGGATTCCATCGCGCGGCTTCCGGAGCGAAGGCCGGCGAAGATCCTGCCCGAACGCGAAGTGCATGCGCTCATCGTGCGCGACCGCACAGGCCGCACGCTCCTGCAGCGGCGTCCTCCTGCAGGTGTGTGGGCATCGCTGTGGTCGCTGCCGGAAGCCATCGACATCGACGACGCATCGCGCTGGCTGCGTCGTCATGCCGAAACCGGGACGTACGAAATCCTCCCCACGATCCGGCACACCTTCAGCCACTTCCGCCTGCGCATCCATCCGTTGCTGTGGCGCGAAGCGAGCCCGCGCGCGACGATCGGCGATACTGACGAACTGCGCTGGCAACCGCACGATGCGCTGACCGATCTCGGTCTGCCCTCGCCCATCCGCAAACTGCTCGAGAGGCTCTCCTGATGCCGCGCATCGTCTTCTGCGTGAAGGAACAACGCGAAACCGATGGCCTCGACTTCGTGCCCTGGCCCGGCGAACTCGGCAAGCGCGTGTTCGCGAACATCGGCAAGTCGGCATGGGCCGCGTGGCTCGCGCACCAGACCATGCTGATCAACGAGAACCGCCTCTCGCCGCTCGATCGCGCCCACCGCGCCTTCCTCGAGACGGAGATGGAGAAGTTCCTGTTCGGCGAAGGCTCGGCACCGCCACCGGGTTACGAACCCCAGACGCACGATTAGCTCGTCCGCAAATAGAGCGTCCCCGGATTTACATCCGGGGCTTCTTGCATTCGGACAGGATCGGACTTCGGCAACCGTCAGCCGTGCAAACTCACTTCGCCGGCTCGGCCGCATCCCCAGGCGGCGGCTCCGCCGCCTTCCTCTCCCGATCGACATGCCGCAGTGTCGCCGCGTTGACCGGACGGATCTCCTTGATCTCGCACGGGATCGGGTTGTGGCGCACGCGTACGCTGTCGAGCATCACCGTCACCCGGTTCGAGTGCGATGTCAGCATCAGGAACGGATCGAAGTCCATGTTTCGGCATTCGCCATCCAGGTGCAGCAGCCATGCCTGGCGCGGCGAGGTGAACACGAGCAGATCGCTCAGCCCGATCGGCTCGTACGAACTCATCCGCTCGTACCAGAACGTATCCACCGGAGGACCCGCGAGCGCCCTGACCTCGGCCAGACGCTGCTCAACCGCCGGATCGGGCGGCCGATCCGTCAAGGTCGAGCAAGCCGCGCAGGCCATGCCGAGCACAGCGACAGCCATCCATCGCCACGATCGAGCAATATCGCCTGCCACCGGCTTTTGCCTTGTCGCTCCGCCAACGCTATCGGCCATCGAGTCCATGCTGTCCTCCCGTGTTCGAGACACGATAGCGCCGTCCCAGCATCCCGGGACCGTCCGCACGCACAGCCGCTCAGACCCAATTCATCGACCGCGCCTTGCCCGCGCGACCTGCCCCGTCTATCATGCACGGCTCCGTTCGCCGGCCTGCCGCGC
>DATHOV010000081.1:0-2356 GCA_035484515.1 Lysobacteraceae bacterium | reverse complement strand
GGTCGTCGACGTTCGCCTTGTCCTTCATCATGCCGCGATTCATCCCCGCGCGCTGCAGGCGAGCCTGCTGCAGGTGCTGCGCCGTCGCGCGCAGGCTGGGCAGTTCGGGAGCCAGCGCGTGCGCCTTCGCGAGCGCGGCCTGCGCACCGGCGAAATCGAAATCCGAAGCATCGCGATTGGCCTGCCGCACCAGCACCTCGGCCGCCGCACGCAGACCGCCATGCGCGCGGATATCGTCGGGCGATTGCGCGAGCACCTGCCGCCAGATCGCGACCGCTTCGTCGACCTTCCCTGCGTGCAGGTCGGCATCGGCGACGTCGAGCTGGTGCGTCTGGTCCTTCTGCCGGCGCTGGTTGGCCTCGGCCAGGCGCGCGCGTGCGTTCGGCAGGTCCAGATGCCCCGGGTCGAGGGCCGCGACACGATCGATCAGTTTCTGCGCGCCATCCACGTCATCGTGCGCCAGCAACGGATCGATGCCGGTCAGCATCCGCGCCAGCAACGCGCGCCGGCGATCCAGTACTAGCGCATTGTCCGGCGCCGCGGCGATCGCCTGCTGGTAGATCGCCAGCGCGCTCGCGTCGCCGTCGTCGATGTGGCCGGCGCGCTCGGCCGCATCGGCCTTGGCGAGCAATGCGGCGATCTGCGCCTCGCTGCCGGTTTCGCGACGCAAGGCGGTCTCGACCTTCTGGATGCCGGCGACCGGCGCGGAAAGATCGCGCGCGAGATCGAGGTCGCGCTGCGCCACGTCGGGATGGTTCGCGTTCACCGCGGC
This sequence comes from Lysobacteraceae bacterium, assembly GCA_035484515.1. Taxonomy (GTDB): domain Bacteria; phylum Pseudomonadota; class Gammaproteobacteria; order Xanthomonadales; family Xanthomonadaceae; genus SZAS-103. The sequence continues at coordinate 1,584 of DATHOV010000081.1, read as the reverse complement.
CTGCGCCTGCGCGAGCGCCGCATTGGCCACGCGCACAAGGCCTTCGCGCGCAGCGAGGTCGTCCGGATCGCGCGCCAGGATCGCTTCGTACAACTCGCGCGCGCCGAGTCCGCCGGGCGACGTCAGCCGGCCGGCGCGCAAGGCGGTTTCGGCCTGCTGCATGAGGCGGCTTTGCTGCGGCGGCGGCGCCAGTCGCGCGCCGATCGCGCTGCGCCAGTGCACGAGCACGAACGCGACCGCGGCGAGCAGGACCGCGGTGGCAATGCCGACCAGCCACGGCCAGCGCGGACGCCGGTTCGACGGGCCATTGCGGCGCGGCGGTGCGTACGGCACGGGCGCGCCGCCGTCCTCTACATCCGGCAACTCGCCCAGGGTCGGATCGCGGCGGTCGGTCATGATCCGCAAGTCGGATGCTGCATCCGGCAAGGATATCAGCCGCGCAGTTCAGCCCAGCCTGCGCGCGTCGTCCACGCCGGGCACCGCGTTCAGGCGGCCGAGCAACTGGCCGAGCTGGTCGAAATCCTTCACCTTGAGGGTGAAGCGGATTTCCGCCAGCCCGCGCGCCTCCTCGAGGCGGCTGTTGATCGCCAGCACATGCACGCCGTGTTGCGCGATCAGGTTGGCGAGGTCCTTGAGAAGTCCCTTGCGATCGATGCCTCGAACCTGCACGTCGACGCTGTAGCTGGCGCCGCCGCCGTCGCCCCATTCGACCGGCAGCATGCGTTCGGGATTGCGCGCCAGCAGGCGTTCGAGCGCCGCGCATCCCTGGCGGTGGATGCTCACGCCGCGTCCGCGGGTGAGGTAGCCGACGATCGGGTCGCCAGCGACCGGCTGGCAGCAGCGCGCGAGCTGGGTGAGCAGGTTGCCGACGCCTTCGACGACGAAGCGGTCGCTCGGTCGCGCCGGCCGCTTGACCGCTTCGGGACGCATCTGCTGTTTCGTACGCTCGATTTCGCTGCGCAACTGCGCCTGCGCATGGTCATGCAGGGCGCGTGCGACCTGGCTCGGGCCGACGTCGCCGAGCGCGACCGCGATGTGCAATTCATCGAGGTTCGCCAGGTGGAACTTCGCCAGTGCGGGCGCGAGGTCGGACTGGTGCAGGGCCAGCCGCTTGAGTTCCTTTTCCAGCAACTCGCGCCCGGCCTGCAGGTTGCGCGCGCGGTCGAGCTTGTGGAACCAGCCGCGCACCTTGTCGCGCGATCGTGCGCTGGCGAGAAAGCCGGTGCCCGACATCAGCCAGTCGCGGCGCGGCTCGGAGGTCTTGGCGGTGAGGATCTCGACGCGATCGCCGGTGGTCGGCTGGAAGTTCAGCGGCACGATGCGGCCGTTGACCTTGGCGCCGCGGCAGCGATGCCCGACCTCGGTGTGCACGTGGTAGGCGAAATCCAGCACGGTGCCGCCGCGCGGCAGGTCGATGACCTCGCCGCGCGGGGTGAGCAGGTAGATGCGATCCTCGACCAGGTCGGTGCGCAGGCCGGCCAGCAGCGCATCGTCGCCGCCGTCGGCATCGCTGCGATCGAGCAGGTGGCGCATCCAGGCGATCTTGCGATCGAAGATCGCATCGCCGCCGGCGGTTCCGCCGCG
>DATHOV010000080.1:0-6370 GCA_035484515.1 Lysobacteraceae bacterium | reverse complement strand
GAACTCCATGGTGACGTGGCAGGCCGGCGCGTTCGCCATCAGCCGCACGATGGTCAGCGGATGTACGTTCGGCTTGCCGTCGCCGTAGAAACGTTTGGCGGTCTCGTTGTGGGTATTTTCGCCGCCGATGCCGGTGCCGATGATGCACGCCGTGCGCTCGCCGCGGCCTTCGGAGCGGAAGTCCAGGCCCGATTGCGCAACCGCCTCGCGCGCGGCGACCAGCGCGAACTGCGAGACGCGATCGAGCAGCACGAGGCGCCTGGAATCGAAATGCGCGGCCGGATCGTAGCCGCGCACCTCGGCGGCGATCTTCACCTGCAGCAGATCGGTGGCAATGTTGACGATGGGACCGATCGCGCTGCGGCCTTCGCGCATCGCCTGCCAGCTCGTCGACGCATCGTGGCCGAGCGCGCTGATGCATCCCATGCCGGTGATCGCGACGCGACGCATGCGAATCTTCCTCCGGTCGTGCCGGTTCAGTTCGCGCCTGGCGCGGCGGCGTTCTTTTCGGCCACCAGACGCTCGACCGCCGCAACCAGACCGCGCACGCTTTCGGTATCGATCGCCGGATCCTTGTCGGGCAGGGTGATGCCGAAGCGGTCTTCCAGCTCGAAGATGATCTGCACCACGTCCAGCGAATCGATTTCCAGATCCTTCAGCGTGGACTCGAGCGTGATCTTTTCCAGCGGAATGTGCGCTTCCTTGGCGATGATCGCGAAGATCGCGTCCTGGGTGTTGTCCATGCTCGCTCCGTGGTGATCGGTAAGGGGTCGGCCGGGGTCCGCTCGCGCCCGAATGCAGGATACCCGTTGCGGCTCAGGTCGTCTGCGGCTGGCTGCCGACTGCGGCGGCGCAACGCGAGAAGAAGTCGGCCGAGCGCGCCACGACCTCGCGATGCTCCTGGTCCACGGTGACCATGTGGTAGCTGTCGTGCAGCAGCATCGTCTCCACTTCCGCGGTGACGCGCTGTTCGACGATCCGGGCGTTGCGTACGCTGGCGACGTCGTCGTTCGCCGAATGCACGACCAGGCACGGCGCACGCACGCGGTCGAGCTGCTTGCGCACCCGCGAGGAGAGCCGGTAGAACTCGGCGAGCGAGGGCCAGGGATTGCCCGGCAGCCCCCCCGCCGCACTGTCGCCGGCGAGCATGCTGCTGGCGATGCGTTGGCGCACACGCTCGCACTTGATGCCGTAAGGCGGCTTTTCCATGAACTTCTTCTTGCGCCCGATTCCGAGCTTCATCGCCAGCGGCAGCATGAAGGAGAGCCTGGCGATCGGTGGAATCGTCCAGCCGTCGTAGGCGAAAGTCGTTCCGTACAGAGCGAGACCGTGGACCTGCTGCGGACGCTCGGCCGCGAGCTTGAGTGCGAGGATCGCGCCCATCGACAAGCCGCCGACGAACAGCCGGTCGACCTTGCCGGCCAGCCGGTCGGCCGCCTCGGTCACGCTGCGATACCAGTCCCGCCAGCCGGTCGCGAGCAGGTCTTCCTCACTGCCGCAATGACCCGCCAGCTGCATGCCCAGCACGCTGTAGCCCTGGCGATGCAGGCCCTTGCCGACGAACCGCATCTCGGCGGGCGTGCCAGTCAGACCGTGGATCAGCAACACGCCGTCGCGTCCGCCCGGAAGGAAGAATTCGCTGGATTTCATCATGGGCCTTCGGGTTTGCGGTCTTGCGTCCGTGTCATGGGTTTCCTTCGGATGGCCGGGCCTTCGTGCCCCGAACCCCACCATTGTGCATGCGCTGCGCATATCGGGCCATTCCCTGCGCAAATCCGTTCAGGTGGGCGGTGCGGTATCGAGATTGTGGCAGCCTCCGTTACGCATCGCTTTTGCGAAAGTCATGAAAGCGTTCAGATCGTGGCGTCCTTCTGCGGCCTTTCATCCGGTCGCACCATACGCAGCCTCAACAGGATCGACTGAGCCGGGTCGTTCGCGGATTTGAGAGCCCAGCCGTAGCGCTCGCACAGCCGCCGCAGCATGCCGATGCCGCCGGACTCGTCCGAGCGGCGTGGCGCAGCCACGCTTTCCGCGTCGCCCGGGAGCGCCGTATCGGGCGTATCCGCCGCCGCATCCTCGCTTCCGGGTGCGTCAGCCGACGACAGCACGATGCCATGCGCGTCGGCATCCAGCCGCAGGCGGTTGCCCCAGACACCGCTGGCAATGGCGCGGAACAACAGGCGCAGGGCCGTACGCAGGAGTTCAGGCGGCGCCTGGATGCCCGCGCCATGCGCGCATCGCACGCCGACTTCGACCTGCGCCGCATCCAGTTCATTGCGGTATTCGGCGATCACTGCAGCGAGGGCAGCGCCGATGTCGATCGCGCTGGAAGATGGATCCTGCGTTTCGTCCGATCGCGCGATCAGCAATAGGGCGTCGAGCAGCATGCCGATCTCGGTAGCGCTGCGGCGGATGCGCTCGACGCGACGCTGGCCGGACGCGGCCGAGCCTTGGCCTTCGCGCAAGAGATCCAGTGCGCCCTGCAGCACGCTCAACGGCGTGCGCAGTTCGTGGCTTGCGTCGGCCGAGAACAGCATCTCCCGCTCTACCGCCGTCTGCATGCGCCCGTGATAGCGGATGAAAGCGTTGGCCAGTGCACCGACTTCGTCGGTGCGGTGGTCTTCGGCGATGTCGCGCAGCTCGGTGGTCGGATCGGCGCGATCGACCTGATCGCAAAGGCGCAACACCGGCGAAAGCATGCCGCTGGCGAGCATGCGACCCAGCCATGTGCCCAGCACGATGCCGAGCAGGATCATCGCGACCAGTTCCTCGGTAAAGCGCTTTTCGCGCGCGGGGGAATTGGGCAGGGCGACCACCATCGCAATACGCCCGATCGGTGTGATGCGGATGGCGGCGAAGCGGTCGTCATTACCGTCAATGACTGCGTCCAGCTCGTGCACGCCCGGAGACAGCGAACGCGTGGCGACAGGCGATGTCGGCGGCTTGCCGGGTCGATCGATGTACAGGCTTTTCCAAAGGCTGCGGGGCAGATGAGCATCGTCTGCATCACCACGGTGCTGGGCGATCTGAACGTTCATCTCGGCGTCCATTTCGTCGTTGACCAGCACCCGTTCGTCGCGTTCGGAGATGCGGTCGGCTACGTAAGCCATGCCCACCCCGATAACGCCTCCCAGCGCGGCGCAACACAGCGTCACCCGCATGCGCAGGGTGGTCTTACGGGGCAGCAGGCGGAACAATGCGGTATCCGAAGCCATGGACGGTGTGGATCAGCGGTTGCTCGTAGGCGCGATCGACCGCCGTTCGCAGCAACGAGATGTGCGTGTGCAAGCGTGCGGGGTCGTGCTCGGCATCGCCCCATAGCGCCTGCGCCAGATCGGCGTACAGCATCACATGCGGGGACTTGCGCATCAGCGCTTCGAGCAAGCGGAAACCGGCAGGCGACAGGTTCAGAAGCTGGTCCTGCCGGGTCGCATTGCGACCGGTGATGTCCAGGGTCAGATCGCCGATACGCAGGATCGCCGGCGACTGCCGCTGCTGGCGCCGGTGCAGCACCTGGATGCGAGCGGCGAGCTCGCGCAGCTCGAAGGGCTTGGTCAGGTAATCGTCTGCGCCGGCCTCGAACCCGAGCAGTTTGTCCTCGAGCCGGTCGCGCGCGGTCAGCATCAGGATCGGTGCCGCGCCACCCTGGGCACGATAGCGGCGACAGACCTCGATGCCATCGAGCCTGGGCAGGCCGAGGTCGAGGACGATCACGTCGTAGGTATTGTCCAGCGCGAGCTGCAGGCCGGTCTGGCCGTCAGCGGCGTGATCCATCACCTGCTCGCGCAATTCGAGGAACTCCCAGATGTTTTCCGCCATCGCGCGCTGATCCTCGATCAGCAATACACGCAGCTTGGCAGGAGCTTGATCCATGGAATGCGTCACGAAGGTTGGGCGCATTGTAGACAAGGCGCATGGATCTGGGTTCAAGCCGCTGCCACGAGGCGCAATGCCGGCGCACCGGCTACAATGCGCGACCATACACCAGGCCCTGCCGGATGGCGTATCGGCTCCCGAAGCCATACCCGGCCTCGGGAGCGATTAAAGTGACACGGGGCGCCGTTCATCTTGCCGGCACCCGTCCCGGGTTGAGAAGGCCTTACAAAACGCGCTCGTAGCTCAGCTGGATAGAGTATTGCCCTCCGAAGGCAAGGGTCGTGGGTTCGAATCCCGCCGAGCGCGCCATCCCCTCCGTGACACACATGGTGGGCCCAGTCTTAATTAGTGAGAGGATTCTCGCTTTCTAGTGCTTTTCTGCGGCCGATTCTCACAAACTGCGATAAAGCAGCGGTCGCTCCCTAGCTACCGAGGCCCGTGATTCATTAGCTGCCGGGCCATGCGCCGCACCAGCCGCGGCTGACTTCAGGTCAAGCGACGTGAGGTTCGGCCCCAGCCTAGTCGGTAGGCTTGTCGACCACTCATCTCAGTCGAAGAGACCCGGCCCCATCCAAGCTGCCAGGCGTTCCTCATGCGAGGGGAGTCGAGACGGCAGCGGGCAGCGGATTCCTGCGAGGCGTGCAAGGGCATCGCCGGCACGCCCGTGCCGATCAACCGTGCGATCGAATTGCCGCATGCCGCATGGTGGAAGCAGGCCGCACCGACAATGCCGTCAACAGGACGTGGGGCGAAGTGAACGGCAAGGGACAGAACATGCTCGGGGTGCTGCTGATGGAGGTTCGTGACCAAATCAAGGCTCAGGAAGCAATGGTTCCTAAGGCGCGCGCGAAGAAGGCCAAGCAAGTGCGCAATCCGCCTACGCGCGACGCTGTTCGCGCGGCCGCCTAGCAGGTCTACACGCCACCTCCGCGATGCCTACAAATCGCTACCAATCGGAGCTCGACAAGCTACCTGAGACATATGCGGGAGCGATGCGCGAGGACGTTGCACGACTCAAAGGCGCCATTGCGGGTGCCAGCGAATCGAGTCTCATCGGCGTGGGATCAGGCGGTTCATTCACCGTCGCGTCCCTTCTTTGCAATCTGCATGAGACTTATACCGGTCGGGTGTCCCGTCCATCGACGCCCTTGGAGATCATCTGCAACCCGACGCTTGCCTCATCGAGCCCGGTCTTTCTGATCTCGGCCGAAGGCAAGAACCCGGACATTACGGAGGCGCTGGACCGCGCCAGGCATCACAGCGCACGCCCCATCCACATTCTGACTAACCGCAGCGACAGCCCGCTCATGGCGGGTGTATCGAAGTTGTCCGATGTCAGCACCCACGTATTCGAGCTGCGCGACAAGGACGGCTACCTCGCAACCAACAGTCTCCTGCTAGACGCAGTACTGGTGGCGCGGGCGTACGGGGAACTAGACGGGACGAAAGACGCGCTCCCCGCCGCCATGAGCGATCTGCTGATCGACGGCAAATCCATAGCGCAGTGGCTTGCGTCCGCGGAAGCTTTCGTCGAGGCGGCAACACAACGCGGCGCCGTCATCGTCACCTATTCGCCGTTGCTGCGTCCCGTTGCGGCCGATCTCGAATCCAAGCTATCCGAGGGAGCGCTGCTGCACTGCCAGCTAGCCGATCTGCGGTCGTTCGCCCATGGCCGACATTTGTGGCTGGCCGAGCGACCGCGCGATATTGTCGTCCTGGCACTTATCGAGCCGTCGTTGAGCGCCCTTTGGGACCAGATGCGGCGCCTTTTCCCGAGTGACGTGCCCACCTTCTCGATGCCGCTGTCGGGAGCGCTGCCTCGTGATTTGATCGCCGGCCTTGTCGGGCAAATGCATCTGGTCGATGCGTTCGCCAGAAGGATGAAAAAGGATCCCGGCCAACCGAACGTTCCCCAGTTCGGCAGGGATATCTACTATCTGGATCTGCCCAAGTTTATTCCCGTTCCAGAAGCGCGTGTACCTGCCGACGAACAGTCGAAGTACGACGTGCTCGGCGCCCGTTGGCCTTCACCGCGGAAGCGCGGCGCTATGACGCGCGCGCGGAACGCATTTGTCACCGCCCTCACCAAACAGTCATTCCGCGCCGTCGTGTTCGACTATGACGGCACGCTCACCGCCTCACAACGCAAAACCGAGCCTCCTGACACGCCGGTCGTTCAGCACATCCAGCGACTCGTCGAAGCGGGCGTGCATGTCGGGATTGCCTCTGGTCGAGGCGATTCCATCCAGCAGGAATTGACCAAGGTCCTGCCCGAAGAAATCCTGGGTCGCCTGTTTCTTGGTCTCTACAACGGCGGCTGGATCGGATCGGCGGTCAGTCCTCCAGAAATACCGAATTCGACGGTCGAGTTCCTGAGCCATGTCACTCGCATCGCGCGGAGGTTGGAATCGCTTGGCGTTCCAATCGTGCAAATCAAGACGACCCATCCATACCAGGTCAGCATTCGATTTCGAGACGGCTTGCCCACTGACCA
>DATHOV010000079.1:0-3706 GCA_035484515.1 Lysobacteraceae bacterium | reverse complement strand
CTACTGGCAGCGCGCCTTCATCACCGAGCCCTACTACAACAGCGAACTCACGTACGACGACTACGGGCCCGCCTATCGCGCCGGCTTCATGCATCGCCAGCACGAATCGCACCGGAACTGGGAAGAGGCCGAAGGCTTCCTGAAATCGATGTGGGAGCGAAGCCAAGGCGAGTCGCGCCTGGGCTGGGAAGAGGCGAAGCTACCGATGCAAGCCGCCTGGTATCGCGCCGACACCGCGCTGTCCCAGGAGGATCCCTATTTCGGTTCCGACTTGACTTCCGCATCGGAAGCGCATTGAGCGACTCATCCCGCATGTCATGGATCGTGGAGAGCGGATCGTTCGGTGCTTGAGCGCACCATGGTCATCCCCGGATCGCGAGTCCGGGGATGACGTATTCCGCTTTCAACCAACAGACTGCTAGAGGTCTTCCGCGCAGATGACGTTGTTGCGTCCGTACGACTTCGCCGCGTACAGCGCGCGGTCGGCATCGCGGATCGTGTCCTCGAACGAGAGCATGCGTTCGTGGAAGGCCAGGCCGATGCTGACCGTGAAGCCCAGGTGCCGTTCGTTGTGCTCGATCCGCAGCGCTTCGGTCGCGGCGCGCACGTTTTCGCAATAGGCGCGCACGGCGCCGGCCTCGCTGTCGACCAGCAACAGCAGGAACTCCTCGCCGCCCCAGCGTGCCGCGAAATCGTGCTCGCGGCGCATCCGCGCCAGCAGCTCGGCCAGCGCGCGCAATGCGGAATCGCCGACGGCGTGGCCGAAGGAATCGTTGACCCGCTTGAAGTGGTCGATGTCGATCATCGCGACTGCGAAGTCGCGACCGTTCCGGGCTGCCTCGGTCGCCCGATCGAGCTGCTCGATCATCGCGCGGCGGTTGGGGAGACTGGTCAGCGGATCGGTCAACGATGCGCGGGCGAGGGCGGTGTTGAGGTGCTTGAGCTGGGTCTGGAAGCCGTCGCTGATGTGCGAGATCTTGTTGAGGCGGCGCGCGAGCTTCTGGAAGCCGAGGCTCAGCCGCTCGTATTCCGGACGTAGCGGATGCCCATCGAAGGCGTCGTTGGCGAGCACTTCGGCGAGGCGTTTCGCCTCGGCGTCGGCTTCCTCGTGCTGGGTGTCGACGAGCGCGATCGCTGCGACGTGGCCGTGGGTGCCGGTCATGCATTGCGGGCAGATGCTCTGGCCCAGCACGGCTTCGGAGTGTTTGGTCAGGTAGTTTTCGACGTCGTCCCAGAACCCGCCGTCGTCGCGCACGCGCTTGCACTTCGAGCAGATCGGAATGAATCCGCTCAGGGTGCGGATGTCGTCGAGCGCGGCCGCGAGGCGCTGGTTCGCCGCGGCAAGGTCGCGGTTCGCGCGCATCAGCTCGCCCTGGTAGCCATCGGAGATGCGGCTGATCCGTTCCAGCCGCTGGTGCAGCCGCTTCTGGTCGGCGATGAACTCGGCGCATACCTTCGCCACTTCGCTGCCGGCCCATGCGGGATCGGCGAGCAATGTGGCCAGGCGCTCCTCGGCGGTCATCGGCGAGGCGTCATCCGCCGATCGGCACGATGAAGAAGGGCAGGGTGACCTCTTCCTTGAACTCCTCGATCATCTCCAGCGCGCGGTCGTTCTCCTTGCGGTAGCTCCAGCGCACGCTGACCTGGCGGCCGTCGCGGTGCGCGGCTTCGAGCAGGTCGAGCAGGTCCATCACGCTCTTGATGCTGCTGGTGTTGAGGTAGCTCAGCGCGATTTCGGCGGTGACCTGTCCGTTGGTTTCCCTGATGTAGCCGGCGACCCATGCCAGCAACGGGCGAAAGAACTCGAACGCGTTCTCCGGGTAGGACTCGCCGGAAATCGCAAGGACGCCCGTGGCCGCGTTGAAATCGACGGTCGGAGTGGACGCGGTGGCGGCCAGCGAAAAATCGTTCATTTGTATTCTCAGAGGACCACGCAGAGGCTGAAGTAGGAACTGTTGCCGTCGATCGGCGTGAAGCTGTATTGCATGGGTTCGCTCGCGCGGCGCGCCATCTCGATCAGGCCGAGCCCGGCGCTGAGCTCTTCGGGTCCGCGCTCCCGACGCAACTGTTCCTTGTACAGGGCCTTCAAGGCGGCCTTGTCGAGGCCATTGAGGCGCTCGAGCTTTTCCGTCAGCGCCGGGATGTCGGCGGTTTCGACCGCGTTGCCGGCGTAGATCTGGTACTGCTCATCACGGCGCGCGATCACGATGATGTTCGCTTCCAGGTCGGCCTTCGTGGCGCCCGCCGCGAGCTGGCGCTCGGAATAGTTGCGCACGTTCTGCGCGGCCTCGATGTAGACCGAGAAAACGTCCATCATCGCCGGCTTCTTGCTTTCGGAGCTCTCGAGGTACTTCTTGACCGCGGTGCCGAGTTCCTCGATGAGGCTGTGGCTGAACGAGCCGCTGAAGCTGATCAGGATGCCGGCTTCGCGCAGTCGTTCCTTGATTTCGAACAGGTCCATCCATCGCTCCCCTGGCTCGTTCGCATCAATCGAGACGGAAGCCGACCAGCGTGATGTCGTCGCGCTGCGGCAGTTCGCCCCGGTACCTTGTCAACCGTTCCGCCAGCGCATCTGCAAGCATCGAGAGCGGACGATCGCGATACTCCAGCAACGCGGCCTTGAGCTGGTTCTGACCCAGCGCGAATCCGTGTTCGCCGCCATGCTGGTCAAGAATACCATCGGTGAGCAGGACGTAACGCTGGCCGGCCCTGGCCTCGATCTCGCGGTTGACGAAGCTCAGCACGCTGGCGGTCCGGCGGTAGCCGATGCTCTGGCGCTCGCCCTTGTGGGTGACGATCTCGCCGTCGCTGCCGATCACCCACAGCGGCAGCTTGGCGCCGGCGAAGACCAGCTTCACGCGATCGGCCGGCACGTAGACGAGCGCGAGGTCGAGGCCGCTTTCGGCGTCGCTGGCGAAGCGGCTCTGCAGCAGCACGCGCAGGCCGCGATGCAACTCGCCCATCACGCCGGCCGGATCGTCCATGCCGCAGGTGGCCACCGCGTGATCGAGCAGCGCCTTCGACGCCATCGTCATGAAGGCGCCGGGCACGCCATGCCCGGTGCAATCGGCGACGGCGAGCAGGAAGGCGCCGTCCGCGTCGCGATACAGGCAGTAGAAATCGCCGCCGACGATGTCGCGCGGCAGCCAAAGCACCGCGTGGTCTGGCACGAGTGCGTCCAGATCCTGGTGCTTGGCGAGCATCGAGGACTGGATCAGCCGTGCGTAGCGGATGCTGTCCATCACCTTGCGGTTGGATTCCTCGAGCAGGTCGTTCGCCTTGCGCAGCGCGTCGGTGCGTTCGGCGACCTTCTGCTCGAGGTTCTGCATGTAGTCGCCGACGGTGGTGGTCATCGCGTTGAACGAATGGGTGAGCTGGCCGATCTCGTCGTCGCGGTCCACCTCGAGCTTGCGGTCGTACTGGCCGGCGGCGATGTCGTGGGTGAGCCGGGTCAATCGCGCAAGACGCGTCAGCACCAGATTTTCGAGCAGCCACGACACCAGCAGGATCGTCAGCAGCAGCGCTGCGGCCATCAGGAACAGGATGGGGCGGAACATTTCCAGGCGGATCACTTCGCCCGGGTCCACCAGCACGATCGCCGCCCAGTGCAGCTCGGGCATGTAGGTAATCGCCGCGATGCGTCGCTGGCCATCGATCGTCAGTTCGGTCTGCGCATCGGCGATCTGGCCGCTCTTCATGCGCTGCA
>DATHOV010000078.1:0-6338 GCA_035484515.1 Lysobacteraceae bacterium | reverse complement strand
CTGCCGTGCGAAGCTGTTGTCGCTTTGTTGCGAGTACACGAACGGCAGGTTCTCGTCGTCGCGCAGGACCGCGGAAACCGGGACCAATATCCCGCTGCTCTGGTTGCGCGACTGGATCTGCACGCGCACGTACATCTGCTTCTTCAATGCGTCGCCAGGATTGGCGACGACCACGCGCGCAATGACCGCGTGGGTGTCGGGGTCGACCACGGCCGAGATGTTGTCCACGGTCCCGGTGAGGTTCTTCGCGGCGGTGTCGGTGATGACGGCGACGGGATCGCCCACGTCGACGGATGCGAGGTCGGAACCGGAAATCTGCGCCATCACCCACACCCGTGAGAGATCGGCAAGGGTGAAACAGGCCGTCGTGCCGGCCTGCAGCAGTTCGCCCGGCGAGATCAGCTTTTCGGCGACCGTGCCGGAAATCGGCGCGCGGATCACGCCCTGCGCGCGTGCGGTGCGCTTGCCGGACTGGATCTCCGCGATCGTCGCCGGATCGACGCCCAGCGACACGAGTGCCTGCAACGCGGAGTCGCGATCGGCATCGGCGCTCGCGGCATCGGTCTGCGCCTGCTCGTTCTCGCGTTCGGACACGCCCTTGTGCTGGACGAGGTCCTTGTCGGCGTCGGCGATCTTGCGCAGGTTCTTCGCGGCGGCCAGGGCCTTGCTGTAGGCATCGATGGCCGCGGAGAAATCCGAGGAATCCACGATCGCCAGCGGATCGCCCTTGCGGACCTTCTGCCCGGGCTCGACCAGGATCCGCGAAACGGGGCCGGAGAACGCAGCGACCACGCTCGTTGCCTGGTCGTTGTCGAAATCGACCGCACCGGTCGTTTCGACCGTGGTGCTGAACTTCGACGGTGCAACGGTGTAGAGGCCGATGTGCTGCCGCTGGTCGGCGCTGAGCGTGACATTGCCAGGGGTGTCCGATGCGGCCGCAGGACTGCTGTCCGACGACGGGGAACAGGCCGCGAGGGACAGCGCCGTCGCGAGCGCGATCGCCGCGAGCGCCAGCGGGAATCCGCGGCGATACGTGCCCGCAGGCATCCGATGGGGTCGATTATTTTTCATCGTGGTCCTGGGTGAGATCGTTGCGTTGCCACCAGCCGCCGCCGAGCGCCTGGAACAGCGCCGCGGTATCCGCGAAGCGGCTGGCCTGCGCCTGCACGAGGCCGATGCGCGCCTGCTGCCATGCCTGCTCGGCTCCGAGCAGGGTGAGGTCGTTCGTGTAGCCGACCCTGTATTGCCGCTGGGTCAGGTCCAGCGTCGTCTTCGCCGCATCGGAGGCATGCGCGGCGGCCCGGAGCGCTTCGGCATCGTGTTCGAGCGCGGCCAGGGTATCGGCGACGTTCTGGAACGCGCCCAGCACGGTGCTCCGGTATTGCGCGGCCGATTCCTCGTAGGCGGCCTTCGCGGAGCGTTCCTGGTGCAGCAGTGCGCCGCCCTGGAAGATCGGCGCGGTCAGTGCGGCGCCGATGCTCCAGAAGCCGGTGCCCTGCGCGAACATCTGGCCGAACGTCAGCGAGGTATGGCCGGCAGTGCCGGTGAGCTGGAAGTTGGGAAAGCGGTTCGCGATCGCGACCCCGATCTGCGCGCTCGCGGAATGCAGGTTGGCTTCCGCCTGCAGCACGTCGGGGCGCTGCTCCACGAGATTCGACGGCAGGCTCAGCGGAAGTTCCTGCGGCAACTGCAGGTTCTCGAGGTCGAAGTCCACGTCCGCGGCCTGGCTCGGGAACCGGCCGGTCAGCACCGCCAGCGCATCGCGTTGCTGCGCGAGCTGCGTGAGCAACGACGGCAGCGCGGCCTGGGCCTGGGCGAGCTGCGATTCCTGCGTCGCCAGATCGAGCCCGCTCGCGTAACCCTTCGTCATCTGGTAGCGCAGGATGTCGACGATCTGCGTATCGATGCCCACGATCTTCCGCGTCGAGTCGACCTGGGCGAGCAGCGAGGCTTCCTGGATCGCGGCGGTGACGACGTTCGCGCTCAGGGTGATGTCCGCCGCGATCATCTGGTAGCGCGCCGCGTCTTCCTGCGCCTTCAGCGATTCCACGGTGCGGCGGGTCAGGCCGAACACGTCGGGCGCGTAGGAGACGCTCACCTGCGGCGTGTACAGGTTGTAGAGGAAGGCGTTGTTGCTGGGCACGGGTGCGAGCGCGCCGGGTGGATCCTGCTGGCGGGTTGCCGACAGGCCGGCGCTGACGCTGGGAAAGTAGGCGCCGCGTCCGGCCAGCATGTTTTCCCTGGCCACGGTCAGGGCCGATTGCGCGGCCTTGAGGTCGGCGTTGTTGGTGAGCGCCTGCTCGATCAGTTCGTTGAGCGGTTTCGAACGGAACAGCGTCCACCAGTCGCCGGGAATGTAGCTGCCCTCGGCGAAGCGCTGCGCATCGCCGCCAGCGACTTGGGGCGCGGAGGCCGTCGTCGCGAGCGGCGCAGCGGTATAGCCGGTGACATCCGGAGCGGCGGGCTTGCGGAAGTCCGGGCCCACTGCGCATCCGGACAGCAGCACCGATGCCGCGATCGCGAGGAGCATCGGAGCGCGGAAACCGGGCCAGTTGTCGTACGACGATGCATTCATGCGGGATCTTTCTTTCTCTACCGCGATGCGCTGTTTCCACCGCGATCGGCGGGCGAATCGGAACGTTGAACGAAGGTGCGCCACAGGCGGCGCCGCGATCTGCGACACGCCATCTTCTGCGCGCAGCAAGATAGGCCGGGGGCTGACCAGCGCGATCGGGGGAATAGTTACATTATATCGTTAAGAAAGCCTGTGCCATTGGTTGGGTTGGCACAGGCCCATGGCTGTTGCAGGGCAGGATGTCGAGAGCGTCCAGCGAGCCGGGAAACAGAGCGGCAACTCCCTTTCCCGACAACCCGGCGAACGGCTCAAAGGGCCGAAAGCGGCGCCTGTCCGCAGGGATGCGCGGCGTCGCCGAGTTCAAACTGCACGGTGGCGTGGTCGATGCCGAAGCGTTCGCTCAATTCGCGGTTGATGCGTGCGAGCAGGGCGTCGTCGATGCTCGCATCGGGTTTGACCAGGTGCACCGTCAGCGCCACCTCGGTCGTGCTCATGCCCCAGATATGCAGGTCGTGCACCGCATCCACGCCGGGCAGTCCGGCGAGCCAGGCCTCGACCCGCACGGGGTCGATGCGATGCGGCACCGCGTCGAGCGCGAGGTCCAGCGATTCGCGCAGCAGGCCCCAGGTGCCGTAGGCGATCGCGACGACGATCGCCAGGCTCACCACCGGATCGAGCCACATCCATCCGGTATAGCGCATCGCCAGCGCGGCCAGCACCACGCCCAGCGAGATCAGCGCATCCGAAGCCATGTGCAGGAAAGCGCCACGGATGTTGACATCGCCCTCGCGGCCGGAAGCGAACAGCCATGCGGTGAAACCGTTGACCGCGATGCCGATCGCGGCGACCGCCATCACCACGTCGCTGGCGACGGCTTCGGGATGGCGCAGGCGCTGCACGGCTTCCCAGGCGATGCCGCCGACGCCGATCAGCAGCACCAGTGCGTTGAACAGCGAGACCAGGATCGAGGAACGGCGCAATCCATAGGTGCGTCGCTGGGTCGGCAGGCGCTTGACCAGCACGCTCGCGGCCCAGGCCAGCACCAGGCCGAGCACATCGCTGAAGTTGTGGCCCGCATCGGCGACCAGCGACAGCGAATGCGCGAACACGCCGTAGACGATTTCGACGACCACGAAGCCGAGATTCAGTGCGATGCCGATCGCGAACGCGCGTCCGAAATCGGCCGGCGCGTGGCTGTGGCCGTGGCCATGATGGTGGCCGTGATGGCGGCTGTGACCGTGGTCGTGGTCGTGGCCGTGATCGCTGTCATGTCCGTGGGCACGGTCGTGATCGCGACCATGCGCATGCCCGTGGTGGTGGTCGTGCTGGTGTGCCATGGCGCGCAGCCTACCGATGCGCGTGTAAGGACACTATTACAAACATCCACAGCCCCGTCAGGACACTCACAAACATCCACAGCCCCCGTCAGGACACTCACAAACATCCACAGCCCCGTCAGGACGCTCACAGACACCCACAGCCCCCGTCGGGACACTCACGGATTTCGCGCGGCCACCGTCTGCGCGCACAGCGCGCGCTTGGCCTCGGGCGACATGTGCCGGATGGCGTGCTCGGCTTTCAGTGCGCTCGATCGGTCCGGTTGCGCGAACGTGCCGAGCAGGCGCGCGGGCGGATGCGATCGCGTGTAACGCGCGCCCCTGCCGGCCGCATGCTGCGCGTAGCGGCGCGCGACATCCGTGGCGATGCCGGTATAGATGCTGCCGTCGCTGCATTCGATCAGGTAGACGAACCAGCCCATGGCGTTTGGCCTGCGATCGGTGCCTTGCATTGTTCCATGCGCCCGACCCAGCCACACCAGCGTCCGGGTCGGGTGGACGTCATCCGCGGGACATCGGCGTCGGAGCATCCCATCTCGACAACCATGCAGATACCTGGTGGAACATGCCTGTCCGGTGTCGCGATCCGTCTGCGGAAGCCGGCGTTCCGGACCTTTCGCGACGAAATGGTCTTCGGTCGTCGCGTGATGCACCCTGATCGCGTTGCGATGAAGTTTGATCGCGTCGTGATGAAACTTGATCGCGTCCGGAGACGGCACATCGCGCCGAGAGAATGTTTGATCGGAACGCGATGATGTTTCATCGCAACGCCATGCAACATCATCGTGTCGCGATGAAACATCATTGCGACGCATGAATGCTTGATCGCATCGCGATGCAACATCATCACGACGCGATGCATGTTTTTCGCGATGCGATGAAACATCATCGCACCCGTCGACGCAGGATGGCAACGCGATGCAACATCATCACGATGCGATCAAGTTGCATCGCGTCGCAAGGAAGGTTCATCGCGATGCGATCAAGCTTGATGGCGTCGTGATAAGACATCATCGCAACGCGATGATGTCTTGAAAAATCGTGATGATGTTTCCATGCGAGGCGATCGCGCCGTCGCACACGTCTCCTGGCGTGTCGCGTCCACCGCATGACCGCTTCCCTGCTTCGGTTCGACTGCGGATCCATCGCGAGTGGAAGCATGAAGGGCCGTCGACTCATGGGATGAGACTCCGGCGCAAGGCCCGGTCCAGCATCCGGAATCAATGGCACGATCTGAAGCAGGCTTCTTTCTTGCTGGTCATGACGAGCAGGAGGTGCCAGTTCTTTCGGCTCGTCTTTGATGAGCAGGAAACGACGCGCGGCCGATTCTGGGATAGTTTCCATTCGCCCGGCATCTACGCGCCCAGATCAGGCCCGTTCGTCTGTCTAAGGAGACGGTCATGCGCACCGACGAGGCTTTCATCGCCCATCTGCACGAACTGCTCGATCCGCTCGGCCGCGTCGCCGCGCGCGCGATGTTCGGCGGCTGGGGCCTGTACCTGGACGGCACCATCATCGGCCTGGTCGACGAGGGCCGGCTGTACTTGAAGACGGACGCGACCAGCCAGCCGGAATTCGCAGCAGCCGGATGTGCGGCCTTCGTCTACATGAGCGAGGAGGGGCCGATGACGATGAGTTACTGGTCGGCACCCGATGACGCGCTGGATTCGACCGAGGCGATGGCCCCGTGGGCGCGGCGCGCACGCGATGCCGCGTTGCGCAAGAAGGCTGGCAAGCCGCCGGGGACGGCGAAGAGTCGCAAGCCTTCCGTCGCGGCCGGCCCGGCGAAGCCGCGCAAGACCAATGCCGGCGGAAAAGTCGCGAAGAGCGTTTCGGCCAGGAAGACGATCGCCACTTCGATGACGGCAAAGACGGATCGCAACGCGAAGCGCCGCGAGCCCCGTTGAGCTCATCCCATCGAGCCGCGCGCCACTCGATCCTGCGCGTACCGGCTTTCAGATCGGCCGGGTACCGGCCGCGGTACGCCAGATCAATCCGCCGCGCGCGTCGAGGCGCTCGATTTCCTCGCGCAGGTCGCCCTGCGAGACGCCCGTGGATGCGTCCTGCGGAAGGATCACGGCGCAGGCGCGGTCGCGGCCCTCGCTCTTGGCGCGATACAGGGCGAAATCGGCCAGCGCGATGCTGGCATCGAGATCGCCGCGGCGATGGGGGTGCACGGGCAGGCTGGCGATCCCGACCGAGCAGGTGACCCGGACCGACGTACCGTCGTGGCCGCGGAAACGGCGCGACGCGAGCGCGTCGCGGATGCGCTCGGCGAGCAGCAGCGCGGCATCGACGTCCAGCCGGTGCGAGACGATCAGGAATTCCTCGCCACCCCAGCGCAGCACGCGATCGCCCGAACGCGTGTTCGCGCGCAGGATCTCGCCCAGCGCCACCAGCACCTCGTCGCCGCGCGCATGGCCGTA
>DATHOV010000077.1:0-4312 GCA_035484515.1 Lysobacteraceae bacterium | reverse complement strand
GCCGTGTCGGATGGCGATGTCGATCTCGCGGTCACCGACACAGAGCCGCCGCCGGTGCAGGAGGAAGTGGTCGGCGTGGCGCCCGGCCCGGACTACTTCTGGATTGGTGGCGTGTGGTTCTGGGAAGGCGGTCGCCATGTCTGGCACCCCGGCCACTGGGAGCACAACCGCGAAGGCTTCCGCTACGTTCCGCATCACTGGGACAACGAAGGCGGTCACTGGCACCTGCGCGGTGGCAACTGGGTGCACAACTGAGGCATTCGCGTCGCGGTTCGCCGCGACGGCCGTGACGCATGGCTGGATGCGTCGGGCGTAGCGTATCGCAAGGCATGGTGGTGCCGGTCGGCGATACGTTGGGCCCGCGCATCCGGCATGCACGCGATCGAGCGTCGCGGATGCATGGCTACTGCCGCGGACTTCAGGCGGGTCCGGGCGTTGTCTGTTCCACGCCGCCGCGCCATTCGCGCACGTTCTTGGTTGCCCCGATCGCATCGAGCCAGCGCACGATCGAATGCACGGTGACGACCCGGTAATCGCCGCTCAGGCGCGTCGCCAGCGGGTGGTCGGTGAACACCGTGTTCGCAGTGAACAGGCCGCCGAGCACGCGCTGGCTGTAGGGAATGTGGATGATGTCGGGCTGGAAGCGCAGCGCGGCTTCCTCGGCCTGCGCGCGGCTGCGGTCGATGCCGCCATCGGGCGGCAGTTCGGCGGCGGCGAGCACGTCGAGCACCCATGCGGTGGAGTTTTGCCAGTCGTGGCTGTCGTAGCGGGCGATGACGCTGTAATGCGGGTCGAACACCGACTTCGCTTCCGGGCCGTCGAGGATCGCGACGACGCGCCGCGCGAGTTCGGGCTGCAGCCAGACGATGCGCGTGTCCTGGTCAACGAGATCGTCGGCGTAGAAATTCACCAGCCCCTGCGCATACAGGCTCGAACGGTCGGTGCCGCAGGAGTTGAGCAGGTGCACGACGGTCCAGCGGCCTTCGGGACGATCGCGCACGGCGAAGCCGATGTGGCTGTAGTAGAGGCCGTACTTGCCCAGGTCCTGGCCGTGGCGGGCGATCAGTGCGACCGGGGCATCGACCTGGTCCAGCGCGGCATAGGTGCGCTCGGCCGATGCGGAGGCGGCGGCGAGTTGGCGCGGCGTGATCTCGTGCGTGGTGCAGGACGTGCCCGCATACGTGGTGCCGGCATGCGCCATGAGCAGCAGGCCGGCGAAGAGATTGCGGTTTGCCGTGGAGGGAGTGCGCAGGCGCATGTCACAGCTCCCGATGATGGGTCAGGGCGCATGCGTGGCGATCGGGAATGAAGGCGAGCGTTTCGCTGCCCCTGGTGATCAGCCAGCCGGCATGCACGGCGGTGACCGACAGTGCGACGCCGACCGCGAGGCCCGCCACACGCGCGGCATCGCCGCCGATCTTCAGGCCTTCGATCGAGACATGGCCGGCGGTTTCGACGCTCAGTTCCACTCCCTCGCCGACCGGCTTCATCGCCGTCACCACGAGTTGCGAGCCGGCCGGCAGCGCTTCGGCCACGAGGGCGGCGCTGGCTTGCGATGGCTCAACGGAAATCGCGGAGAGCTGGCTGGCCACGGTCGACTGGGCGAGGGCAGGCGATGCCTGCAGCAGGCAGGCGAGGACGGCGATCGGGAAGCGGGAGGCGAGGTTGCGGCGGGACATGGTCAACTCCAGGTGGGGAACGCGGCCACACTCGACGCTGGCGGAGACGGCGGCAAGAACCCTAGACTTCGTCTCGCGTACTTCCATCCGAAGTATCGGGAATCGATACCATGCCCCTGCGCCACGAACTGATCGCCGCGCTCAAGCGCCTGCTCAAGGCGCAGGGCATCACCTACGCGATCCTGGCCAAACGGCTCGACCTGAGCGAGGCGGCGGTCAAGCGGATGTTCTCGCGCCAGGCGCTGAGCCTGTTGCGGCTGGAGGAGATCTGCACGGTCCTCGACATCGGCCTGGGCGAGCTGGCTTCGGAGACGCACCACGGCAAGGCCGTGCTGGCCGAACTCGACATCGAGGACGAACACGCCCTGGTTGCCGATCCGGCCTTGCTGCTCGTGCTCTACCTCGTGTTGAACCGCTGGACGCAGGAGGAAGTGCTCGCGAAATACCGATTCACGATGCCGGAGTGGACGTTGTTGATGACGCGTCTGGACCGGATGGGCGTGATCGAGTTGCTGCCCGGCAACAGGTACCGCGTGCGCACCGCGCGCAACTTCCGCTGGCGTCGCGACGGGCCGATGGAGCGGTTTTTCCGGACGAAGCTGATCCCGGAATTCTTCGGCCGCGAGTTCAGCGGCGAAGGCGAATCGCTGCTCCTGCTCAGCGGGATGATGTCGCCGGCTTCGGCGGCACAACTGCAACGACGGATCGACGAGGCCGCCGGCGAGTTCGATCTGTTGATGGCACAGGACGCCTCGCTGCCGGCCGCGCAGCGGATCGGCGTGAGCCTGGTGGTGGGGAGACGGCCATGGAAGTTGCGGTTGTTCGATCCGTTGCGGGCGAAGCCTTGATGCTCCCTGCTCGTCATTCCCGCCTGCGCGGGAATGACGAGTTAAAGAACGCGCGCAGGCAAGGCGAGCGACTGACTCAGACCGCCATACCGCAGCCATTGGCAGCCTAAGTCCTTGATTTGTCGGAGCCGTCGTCGAGCGGTTATAATTTTCGGCCTCGTCGCAGCTGCGCCCGCGACCACCCATTCCCGCCTTGCCTGGCGTCAGCCGGATTCTCAACGCATGTCCACCACGCTCGATGCGCTCAACCAGTGGGTACTCGAAGTCGCCCGCATCACCCAGCCCGATCGCATCCATTGGTGCGACGGCTCGGAGACCGAATCGAAGGAACTGACCGAGCTGATGCTCGCCAACGGCGACCTGATCGCGCTCAATCCGCAGACGCATCCGAACTGCTACCTGCATCGTTCC
The DNA here is from genome assembly GCA_035484515.1 of Lysobacteraceae bacterium. GTDB lineage: Bacteria > Pseudomonadota > Gammaproteobacteria > Xanthomonadales > Xanthomonadaceae > SZAS-103. The sequence continues at coordinate 1,374 of DATHOV010000077.1, read as the reverse complement.
AGCAAGTCGGACGTCGCGCGCGTGGAGCACCTGACCTTCGTGTGCACGCCCGAGCGCGAGGACGCCGGTCCGAACAACCACTGGATGGCGCCATCCGATGCGCATGCGAAGATCGATGCGCTGTTCGAAGGCTGCATGCGCGGCCGCACGATGTACGTGATCCCGTATTGCATGGGTCCGATCGATTCGCCGATTTCGCGCTGCGGCGTCGAGATCACCGACAGCCCCTACGTGGTCGCCAACATGCGGATCATGACGCGCATGGGCGCGGCGGCGCTGGTGCGCATCGAGCGCGAAGGAACCTTCGTCAAGGGCCTGCATTCGACCGGCGAGCTCGATCCGGATCGCCGCTTCATCATGCATTTTCCCGAAGAACTCACGATCAAGTCCTACGGTTCGGGCTACGGCGGCAATGCGCTGCTCGGCAAGAAGTGCCATGCGTTGCGCATCGCTTCGTACCAGGCGCGCAGCGAGGGCTGGCTCGCCGAGCACATGCTGATCGTCGGCATCGAGAACCCGCAGGGCGAAACGCATTACGTCGCCGCAGCGTTCCCGTCCGCCTGCGGCAAGACCAATCTGGCGATGCTGATTCCGCCGGAGGGCTATCGCCAGGCCGGGTGGAAGGTGTGGACGGTCGGCGACGACATCTGCTGGATGACGCCGGGTGCGGATGGTCGCCTGTGGGCGATCAATCCGGAAGCCGGATTCTTCGGCGTGGCGCCGGGGACCTCGCACAAGACCAATCCGAACGCGCTGGCGATGCTCTCGCGCGACACCATCTTCACCAATGTCGGCGTCACCTCGGACAACAACCCGTGGTGGGAAGGCCTGCCCGACGGCACGCCGGTCAAGGACTGGCAGGGTCGCGACTACGCGGCATCCAACGGTCCGGCGGCGCATCCGAATTCGCGCTTCACGGTGAGCGCGCGCCAATGCGCGAGCTTCTCGAAGCATGCCGAGGACGCGCAGGGCGTGCCGATTTCGGCGATCGTGTTCGGCGGCCGTCGCGAATCGCTGGTGCCGCTGGTGTTCGAGGCGCGCGACTGGACCCACGGCGTGCTCGTCGGCGCGGCGATGGCATCCGAAACGACGGCTGCGGCGACCGGCGCGGTCGGCGTCGTGCGTCGCGATCCGATGGCGATGAAGCCGTTCTGCGGCTACAACTTCGCCGACTATTTCTCGCACTGGCTGTCGTTCGACAAGCCCGACGCGAAGCTGCCGAAGATCTTCCACGTCAACTGGTTCCGCAAGGGCGCGGATGGCAAGTTCCTGTGGCCCGGCTTCGGCGACAACCTGCGCGTGCTCGAGTGGATCCTCAGGCGCGTGGACGGCAAGACCGAGGCGCACGAGACCCCGATCGGCAACCTGCCGCGT
>DATHOV010000076.1:0-2731 GCA_035484515.1 Lysobacteraceae bacterium | reverse complement strand
GGAAGGCGAAGCACGTAGCGGCAGTGAGGATGAAGGCGATCACCTGGTTGAGCGTCGCCGCCGACAGGCAGGCGCCGACCGCGAGAAAGGCGCCGGCCATCAGCCAACTGCCGAGATAGCCGGCGAGGATCACGCCATTGTCGGGATCTCCGAGGTAATTCACCGTGATCCACATCGGGAAGGTCAACGCCAGCGCGAGGCCGAGGTAGCACCATGCGGCGAGGAACTTGCCTAGTACCGCCTGCCAGGTCGGCAGCGGCAGGGTCAGCAGCAGTTCGATGGTGCCGTTGCCACGTTCCTCGGCCCACAACCGCATCGACACGGCTGGCACGATGATCAGGTACAGCCAGGGATGAAACGCGAAGAACGGCTGCAGGTCGGCCTGGCCGCGTTCGAAGTAACCGCCCAGATAGAACGTCAGCGCGGCGGCAAGCATCAGGAAGATCACGGTGAACACATAAGCCACCGGTGTCGCCAGATAACTGCCCCACTCGCGGCGGAACACCGTCCACACCGCGCTCATCGCACGGCTCCTTCGACGGTCAGGCTGCGGAACACATCGTCGAGCCTGCCACGCTCGATGCGCGCATCGGAGAACGCGAGACCGCGCATGCGCAGGCGCTCGCCGATGGCGGAGAGCAGGTCGACTCCCGACGACGGAAACACGACGAGACGGTCGCTCGCATCGTCGACCTCGACCGCCTTCACGCCCTGCATGCCTTCGAGCGCCGAACGTGCGGTGACGCTGTCGCCGACACGTAGCGACACCGCACCATGGTAGCGCGAGCGTTGTTCGAACTCGGCCGGCGTGGCGTCCGCCAGCAGTCTGCCGTTTGCGATAACGATGGCGCGCGTGCACAGCGCCTGCACTTCCTCGAGGATGTGGGTCGAGATGACGATGGTGCGATCGCGCGACATCTCGCGGATGAGCTGGCGCACGTCGTGCTTCTGGTTCGGATCGAGGCCGTCGGTGGGTTCGTCCAGCAGCAGCGCGGGCGGATTGTGCAGGATCGCCGCGGCCAGCGCGACACGGCGGCGGAAGCCCTTCGACAGGGTGTCGATGCGCTGCGCGAGCACCGTGCCGAGCGCGAGTCGCGCGACCACCTCGTCGAGCCGATTGCGGCGTACGACGGGTTCGAGGCGGTGCGCATCGGCGACGAACGACAGGAACACGCGAACGCGCATCTCGCCGTAACTAGGCGCGCCTTCGGGCAGGTAACCGAGCGCGCGTCGCGCGCCCAGCGGATCGGCCACCACGTCATGACCGCAGACGCTCGCACTGCCGCTGCTCGGCGCCACGAAACCAGCGAGCATGCGCATTGTCGTCGACTTGCCGGCGCCGTTCGGGCCGAGAAAGCCGAGCACTTCGCCGGGCCCGACCGTGAAGCTGATCGCATCGACCGCGGTGATCCGACCGTAGCGCTTGCTCAGTTGCCGGGTTTCGATCATCGGGAGGAAAATGGACCGTGTTGGCGACAGGGCGGGTGCGGCTCGCGTGATCGATGGCGCGGTCGGCGCTGTCTACGACCACGCTTGTCGATGGAAGTTTCGGAGTGCGTCGCGCGCCAGCCGGGCGCGACGTGCAGTCGCCCCGGCGATCGCGCGCTAGGCCTTTCGCTTACTTCGTCGACGCCGTCGATGCTGCCGATGCCGCTGACGACGCCGATGCCGCTGACGACGCCGATGCATCCGATGACGCCGGTGACGCGGCGGGGGACGCGGCTGGTGACGCGGTCGCGGTCGCGGACTTGAGCGGCCAGAACAGGGTGAAGTCGCCGTCCGTAGTGAACGAGGTTGCGATGCCCTTGTTGTAAAGCTCATAAGGACGATCAGCGAGCTGGTCGTCATGCACCGCCGCCCAGGCCTTCATCGCTTCGCGGATCGCAGCGAGCTGGGCCATGTGACCGGTGTAGGTGGCAGTGATCGCGGTTCCCGGCTGGGTCTGCACGTACTTCACCGGATTGCCGCCGGTGCTGTCGATCTTGACGTCCAGTTGCGGAGCCGGCGCATCCGGAGCCTGCGTCGAGCCCGTCTTCCGCACCGGTATCGCGATGTCGAAGGAGTACACGTCCGCGCCGTAATCAGTGGTGACCACGCGCAGCGGGCCGGCAGCTTCCAGGCCGTTCTTGTCCATCACCTGGTGCAGCCACTTCTCCTGCGTGGTCATCGCGGACTGGACTTCGTCGTTGGCGCGCTTGGCCTTGGTAGGTGCGACGAGCAGGTTTTCAGCCGGCGTCTTGACGATCTTCGGCGCCACGGCGAGCTGGGTGTAGTCGAACTTCGGGATCGTGGCGAGCAGGGTATTCAGGCTGGCAAGTCCGGCCTTCATCGGGTCGCCGACGCTGCGCGTCACGTACAGACCGGCGTAGCGACCGAACAGGTTCCAGCCGTAATCGACGTCGTAGTCCTGGGTGATCTCGACCGCCATCTTCTGGTTACCGACCTTCTTGAAGTGGAAGGTCATGGTCTTGTCGGTGCCGTAGTCGGCATTGCTGACGTCGATCGTGATGCTGTCGTTGGGCACGATCTTGGACACATGCCAGCTTCCGCTGCCGATGATCGGATCGTTCGAGGTGTAGTCCACCTGCGCGCCCTCGCCGCTCTCGGGTCCGGACAGGCTGAACTGCGCCTTCGAGTCCTGGCCGTGGATGGCCGACCAGTCCTTGAAGCGTTTGAAGCCGGACAGCATGTCGAAGACAACCGGCAGCGGCCGGCTGGTTTCGGTGGTGTT
>DATHOV010000075.1:0-2770 GCA_035484515.1 Lysobacteraceae bacterium | reverse complement strand
CCAGCAACGCGCTACGGATGTCCAGACGCTGATCGAACGTGCCGACAATCGCTCCAGCGTGGTCTTCGGCGCCGGCATCGGCATCGCGTTGAGCATGCTGGTTCCAATCACCGCAGCGATCCCGCCATTGCTTCTCGCATCGGCGATTTGCTGGTCGACCCATCACTGGGAGTGGTTCTCGCAACTGTTCTCGATCCTTTTCATCCTCTACTTCGCACCGCTCCTGCTCGCGATGCAGATCGATCGCCGCTTCGGCGCTCGTTTTGCACCCGAGGGCCGTGTTGCGCGGATCTTGGACGAGGTGCTGGGTTTCTATCGCAGGATCGGACTGGGGCAAAGCACGAACACGCCCTTGATGCAGTTCCTCAGCCATTACGGCCGGCGCGGAGCCTTGATCCTGCTGGCGACCATCATATCGGCAGCATTGATCGTCATCCTGCAAGACGGAGCGACGCCGGATTGGCAACTCGGAGGCTACGGCATGTTGCCGGACGACGCACCCGGCTACCCAAACCTCGTGCTCGATGACCATTACGCATCGCGGCGCAAGGACACTTCGCGGCTCGTTCCGTTCATCAGCGACCTGGTTGCCGGAGATGCTTACCTGCAATTGTTCATTCCCTACGATCCGCGCAACGACCCGCGCGCGATCGAAAAGCAATGCCCCGGACTTTCGACGAGCCCGCAACCCGCAACGACTGCTTCCTACAGCACGCAGCTGCTCGACTGCCTGGCTCGCATCCATCCGCTGACGCTGGATGGCAAGCCGCTCGCCCTGCGTTACGATTTTTCCAGCGACCCTCGTTCCGGCGTACGCGGCCTGCTCGGCATGATCGATGCGCGTGCATTGACTCCCGGCCGTCACGAACTGGCCGTATTACAGCCCGCCGATCCGGACCAGGATCAGGCTGCGACGCTCTGGCACATTCCATTCTGGCGCTGATCGCGGGGAATCCAGAAAGCAATAAAAAAAGCGGGCCGAAGCCCGCTTTTTCAGTACGACGTTTTCGAGGGAACTCAGGCCGGCGTAGCCGCCGTTTCGTCGAGCGCCTTCATCGACAGGCGGATACGGCCCTGCTTGTCGACTTCGAGCACCTTGACCTTGACGATGTCGCCTTCCTTGAGCTTGTCGGAGACTTTCTCGACGCGCTCGTTGGATATCTGCGACACGTGCACGAGGCCATCCTTGCCCGGGGCGATCGTGACGAACGCGCCGAAATCCATGATCTTCGCGACCTTGCCTTCGTAGACGCGGCCCGGCTCGACGTCGGAGGTAATCTGCTCGATGCGCGACTTGGCAGCCTGCGCCGCGATCGCGTTGACCGAGGCGATGATGATCGTGCCGTCGTCCTGGATGTCGATCTGGGTGCCGGTTTCCTTGGTGATCGCCTGGATCACCGAGCCGCCCTTGCCGATCACTTCGCGGATCTTGTCCGGGTGGATCTTCATGGTGATCAGGCGCGGCGCGTACTCGCTCATCTCAGCGCGCGGAGCCGACAGGCCCTTGGCCATCTCGCCGAGGATGTGGATGCGGCCGGCCTTCGCCTGCTGCAACGCGACCCGCATGATCTCCTCGGTGATGCCGTCGATCTTGATGTCCATCTGCAGCGCGGAGATGCCGTTGGAGGTGCCCGCGACCTTGAAGTCCATGTCGCCGAGGTGATCCTCGTCGCCGAGGATGTCGGAGAGCACGACGAAGTCGTCGCCTTCCTTGACCAGGCCCATCGCGATGCCGGCGACCGGCGCCTTCAGCGGGATGCCCGCATCCATCATCGCGAGCGACGATCCGCAGACCGACGCCATCGACGAGGAGCCGTTCGACTCGGTGATCTCCGACACGGTGCGGATCGTGTACGGGAACGACTCCATCGTCGGCATCACGGCCTGCACGCCGCGCTTGGCGAGGCGGCCATGGCCGATCTCGCGGCGCTTCGGACCCATCATGCGACCCGTCTCACCGACCGAGTACGGCGGGAAGTTGTAGTGGAACAGGAAGTGATCCTTGTACTCGCCCGAGACGGCGTCGATGATCTGGCCATCGCGCGCGGTGCCGAGCGTGGTGATGACCAGCGCCTGCGTCTCGCCGCGGGTGAACAGCGCCGAGCCGTGGGTGCGCGGCAGCAGGCCGACCTTCACGCTGATCGGGCGGATGGTATCGAGCGCGCGGCCGTCGATGCGCGTCTTGGTCTTGAGGACCGAATCGCGCAGGGTGCGGTATTCGAGTTCGACGAACTCCTTGGCCGGATCGAACGCGAGCCAGCTGGACGCATCGGCGTGCAGCTTGAGGTTCTCGATCACGTCCTTGCGCAGCTGCGAGATCGTGTCGCGGCGCTCGAGCTTGTCGCGCACGGCATAGGCCGCGGCGAGGCGCTCGCCGACCGCGTTGCGAAGCACGGAGATGGCCGCTTCGTTCTTCAGCGGCGCGGTCCATGTCGACGGCTTGGTGCCGACTTCGGCGACCATCTCGTTGATCGCGGCGATCGCGGCCTGCAGCGAGCGGTGGCCGAACATCACGGCGCCGAGCATCACGTCTTCCGAGAGCTCCTTGGCTTCCGACTCGACCATCAGCACGGCGTTCGCGGTGCCGGCGACGACCAGTTCGAGCTGCGAATCCTTCAGCTCGGTCGCGGTCGGATTGAGGATGTACTGCCCGTCCTTGTAGCCGACCTTGGCGGCGGCGATCGGCCCGGCGAACGGGATGCCGCACAGCGAAAGCGCGGCCGAAGCGCCGATCAGCGCGGGGATGTCGCCATCGACTTCCGGATTCATC
>DATHOV010000074.1:0-5221 GCA_035484515.1 Lysobacteraceae bacterium | reverse complement strand
CTTCCGGGCCAGCGAACGCGTGTTCGTTGCGATGCTGGGACTCTACGAGCGCACGCTGCGGCGCGCGCTTGCAGCGCCCGCGCTGGTGATGTTCGTTCTGCTCTTGACGGTCTGCCTGAACGTCTACCTCTACATCATCGTGCCCAAGGGCTTCTTCCCGACCGAGGACACCGGCGTGCTGGTCGGCGGCGTGCAGGCCGATCAGAGCATCTCGTTCCAGCTGATGGCGAAGAAGATGGTCGACTTCATGAACATCGTGAAGAGCGACCCGGCGGTGGCGAACGTGGCCGGCTTCACCGGCGGCGGCCAGCGCAATGGCGGCTTCATGTTCGTCTCGCTCAAGCCGCTCGCCGAGCGCAAGATCTCCGCCGACATGGTCATCAGTCGCCTGCGTCGCAAGCTCGGCAACGTTTCCGGCGCGCAGCTGTTCCTGCAACCCGCCCAGGACATCCGCGTCGGAGGACGCCAGTCCAGCGCCGCCTATCAGTACACCTTGCAGAGCGACAGTCTCGAAGACCTGCGTACCTGGGGAGACAAGATCCGCGAAGCCCTCACGAACCTGCCCGAACTGGCCGACGTCAATTCCGACCAGGCGGTGAAGGGGCTGGAGACCCAACTGGTCTTCGATCGCGCCACCGCCGCGCGTCTGGGCGTGACCACGCAGGCGATCGACAACGTCCTCAACGACGCCTTCAGCCAGCGCGATGCCTCGACCATCTACGCCCCGCTCAACCAGTATTACGTGGTGATGGAACTCGCGCCACGCTTCCTCCAGAACCCGGATTCGCTCAAGGACATCTACGTCCAGAGCAGCAACGGCGACATGGTGCCGCTGACCGCGTTCGCGAGCTGGTCGCTTGCGACCACGCCGCTGGCGGTGAATCACCAGGGCCAGTTCGTCGCGACCACGATCTCCTTCAATCTCGCCGATGGGGTCAGCCTCGGCCAGGCTTCCGATGCGATCACCACCGCGATGGCGCGGCTCGGCGTGCCCTCGTCGATCCATGGCGGATTCGCCGGCAACGCCAATGCGTTCGCGCAGGGCCAGAACAGCCAGCCGTGGCTCATCCTGGCGGCGTTCATCGCGATCTACATCGTTCTCGGCGTGCTCTACGAGAGCTATGTGCACCCGCTCACGATCCTTTCCACGCTGCCTTCGGCGGGCGTCGGCGCGATCTTCGCGCTGCTGGTCTGCGGCAGCCAGTTCAGCGTGATTGCCTTCATTGGCGTGGTGCTGCTGATCGGCATCGTCAAGAAGAACGCGATCATGATGATCGACTTCGCCCTGGAGGCCGAACGCAAACAGGGTCTGGACTCGCGCGATGCGATCTTCCAGGCCTGCATGCTGCGCTTCCGGCCGATCATGATGACCACGATGGCGGCGATGCTCGGCGCGCTGCCGCTGGCGATCGGCTATGGCGAGGGCAGCGAGATGCGCCGTCCGCTGGGTATCTCGATCGTCGGTGGGTTGCTGGTAAGCCAGTTGCTCACACTCTATACAACCCCGGTCGTGTATCTGTACCTGGACCGCTTCCGGTTGTGGGCGGGCCGCCGCTGGAAGAAGTTCCGCGGCGAACCGCTCGATCCAGGAAACCATGGCATGACGCCGGTGCAATCATGAAGAACGACAGGATCCTCTCCCTCTCCATCGTCGCGTGCCTGTCGCTGGGCGCCTGCGCGGTCGGACCGAACTACGTCAAGCCCGCGGTCGCGGTGCCTTCGGCATACAAGGAGAACGCCGACTGGCACGCGTCCGATTGGAGCCGAGCGACGCCTGCCGATGCAATCGTACGCGGCGCATGGTGGAAGGTGTTCGGCGATCCGATGCTGGACGACCTTGAAGCCCAGGTCGATGTCTCCAACCAGTCGCTCGCGCAGGCCGAGGCGCAGTACCGGCAGGCGCGCGCGCTGGTCGGCGAGGCGCGTGCTGCCTATTTCCCGACGCTCGATGCCAGCGCCTCCGCGACGCGTTCCGGGCGTTACGCGAATGCCGCCGGCATCACGCTGGCTCCAGGGGCGCCGGATTCGTCGCATCCGGCGAATTCGTACCTGCTCTCGTTCGACGCGAGCTGGGTGCCAGACCTGTGGGGCAGGGTGCGTCGCACTGTCGAGGCCAACGTAGCCAATGCCCAGGCCAGCGCGGCGACGCTCGAATCCACCCGCCTTGTCCTGCACTCCGAACTCGCACAGGACTACCTGCAACTGCGCATCACCGACGAACAGAAGCGCCTGCTCGACGACACCGTTGCCGCCTACCAGCGCTCGCTGCAACTGACCCAGAACCAGTACGACGTCGGTGTCGCCGCGCGCGGTGACGTGGTGGCAGCGCAGGCGCAACTCAAATCCGCACAGGCGCAGGCGATCGGCCTCGGTGTCACGCGTGCGCAGCTCGAACACGCGGTCGCGGTGCTGGTCGGCAAGCCGCCTGCCGACATCTCGATCGCCGTGAAGAAGCTGACCATCCAGCCGCCGGCGATCCCGGTGGGCGTTCCTTCCGAACTGCTCGAACGACGTCCCGACGTCGCCATTGCCGAACGTCAGGCCGCCGCCGCGAACGCGCAGATCGGCATCGCCGAATCGGCGTACTTCCCCAACCTCACGCTGTCGGCCAGCGGCGGTTACCAGAGCTCGAGCTTCGCGAAATGGCTGACCGCGCCCAGCCGCGTCTGGTCGCTCGGCCCGGAGCTTGCCGAAACCCTGTTCGACGGCGGCCTGCGCCGCGCGCAGACCGCGCAGGCGCGCGCCGGCTACGACGCGGCAGTCGCGAACTATCGCGAGGTCTCGCTCGCCGCCCTGCAGAACGTCGAGGACAACCTCGCCGCGCTGCGCATCCTCGAAGCCGAAGCAGCCGTGCAGGCCGAAGCGGTGCAGGCCTCGGAGCAATCGCTGCGCATCGTTCTCAACCAGTACAAGGCCGGCACGGTGAGCTATCTCAACGTCATCACTGCGCAGACCACCGCCTACGCCAGCGAAAGCAACGCGATCGTCCTGCTGGGCACACGCCTGACCGACAGCGTGGCGCTGATCGAAGCGCTGGGCGGCGGATGGGATGCAGGCGACCTGCCGGCGGCACGTGACATTTCGGTGAAGGGGCCGGACGCCGCGAAGGAATAAACGTCATCCCGAGCGACAAATGTCATCCCAAGCAACAAATACCATCCCTCGCATTGCTCGGGATTGACAAGGCGTTCTACCTCGGTCCCAACGCCCGCTGCATCGCCTTCGCCGTCGCCTCATCGCGCTGCAACGACGGCAGCACCGACTTCGCCATATCGTGGATCGCCCCGCTGTACTGTGGCCCGTCGGCGCCGGACCTGAATTTTGTCACGGCGTCCTGCTCGTAGTCGACCATCAGGTCGACGTAGGAATGGTCGAGTTCGGCGCCTTCCCGGCCCTGAAGATTGATGCCCGGCTGCGTCGTCGGCGCGGGGGTCGGGATCAGGCCGTCATTGGCCTTCTGCATCAGGGCGGCCAGCTTCGTGTGCTCGGTCGCCATCGCCTGCGCGAACTGCTTGACCTTGGCCGAATCCGCCTGCTTCGCCGCGTACGCCGACACGTCGATGTCCAACTGGTTCGACTCCAGCGCATCGGCGAGGAAAGTGTGGTCGGATGAGTTCAGTTTTGCCGCTGGAGCCGCTGGAGCCGCTGGAGCTGTCGGAGCCGCTGGTTTCGCGGTTCCTGCTGCGTGCGCGACGGTGATGGTAAGGGCAGCAACCACTACTGCCGTGGCCAAAGCCTGGATGCGATGCGTCATATCCGTTCTCCGAATGCAATGCGGGTTGGCTGCGGTCGATCCGCCATGGATCCGGGAATCCGTTTCGGTCCACGCCCGCTGCGAGCATATGCAAACGGCCACCGCGATGCCAGCGAATAGATTTCCTCGAACGTCGGAAATTCAACATTGGTCTGAAAGAATCTGTCAGTTCTCATGGGGAATTGAGTAACCTGGCGGTGTCCGATGTTGTAGGCGCCCATGTCATGCCGACTCCAGATGCCTGGTCAGATCTCGAAGTAGAAGCTTGTGTCGCCGACTATCTGCGAATGTTGACGCTGGAATTATCTGGGCAGTCATATAACAAGTCGGAGCATCGAAGAGCACTTGCTTCGATCCTCAACAGCCGTTCTGACGCTTCGATCGAATTGAAGCACCAGAACATCAGTGCCGCCTTGTTCGAGCTGGGCTGTCCGCACATCATCGGCTACAAGCGATTGCCGCACTATCAACAACTCTTATTTGATGTTGTCGCAAGGCAAGTTGCTGCAAACGCATTGTTCAATAGGGCCGCGCTTGTTGCCGCAGAACAGCCTGCTGCTCCGCCGTTGATTCTTGGTCTGGATGGAATCCTTGTCGAACCGCCAACGCTGGCTCGCATTGCGAACGCCGAGCGTTCGGACTACGCAAGAAAATTTGCTGCTGTCCGTCGAGACTACTTCGCCCGCGAAGCATTGAACCGGTCTTTGGGCGATGCTGGCGAAATCTTCGTTGCGGAATACGAAATTCGAAGACTTCATGCGATGGGCAAGAGAAGTCTTGGCGAACGCGTTGAAAGGGTGTCTCAGACACAGGGTGATGGCCTGGGCTACGACGTACTTTCGTTCGAGGAGTCCGGGAAGGAACGATATATCGAAGTGAAGACCACGTCCTTCAGCAAGGAGACTCCTTTCTATGTAAGTCGGAACGAGATTGCGTTCTCCGAGTACGAATCGACGCAGTTTCATCTATATCGGCTTTTTGAGTTCAGGAAGGAGCCCAAGTTATTCGACTTGCCAGGCGTCATCGCCAAGCATTGCATCCTCGATCCGGTCAACTATCTGGCACGTTTCTCTTAGGGATGGTGACGCTGGTGCCGCAGTCTTTGCGCAATCGTTAGAATCGGCTAGCCGACTGAGGCCAGCCAATGCTCCGACTCACCGAAATCAAGTTGCCTTTGGAGCATGCCGAAGACGCGCTCGCTGCCGCGATCCGCACGCGGCTGGACATCGCTGCCAACGAGCTGACCAGCTTCACCATCGCCAAGCGCAGCTACGACGCCCGCAAGCGTGGCGCCATCGTCCTGATCTATTCGGTCGACGTGGAGACTCCACGCGAGGCTGACATCCTTCGGCTCGTACAAGCCGACGACGACACAGGTAGCAAGGCGCGCAGTTCGGGCAGCGGCAAGATGATGCCGTCTCCCGACACCTCCTACCAATTCGTCGCCCGCGCGCCCGACAATCTCGC
>DATHOV010000073.1:0-3368 GCA_035484515.1 Lysobacteraceae bacterium | reverse complement strand
GCGCATGTCTATCCGGGCGCGCCGGCGCAGCTCGATCGCACGGAAGTGCTCGAGGCCTTGCGTCCGATCCTCGAGAACTCGAACCAGCCGAAAGTCGGCCAGCACGGCAAGTACGACCTGCACGTGCTGCGCAGGCATGGTGTCGACGTGCGCGGCTATGGGCAGGACACGATGCTCGAGTCCTTCGTATGGAACGCCACCGCCACGCGCCATGACATGGATTCGCTGGCATCGCGCTACCTCGGCTACGAAACGGTCAAGTACAGCGAAGTGACCGGCAAGGGCGCGAAGCAGATCCTCTTCTCGCAGGTCGCGCTCGACGATGCGACGCGCTACGCGGCCGAGGACGCCGATGTCACCCTGCGCCTGCACCGTGCGCTGCAACCGAAGCTCGCGAGCGAACCTGCGCTGGAGCAGGTCTACCGCGAGATCGAGATGCCGCTGGTACCGGTGCTCGAACGCATCGAGGCCAACGGCGTGCTCGTCGACGCAGCGGAATTGCGCCGCCAGAGCCACGACCTCGGCAAGCGCATGCACGCGGCGCAGATGCAGGCGCACGAGATCGCGGGCCGGCCGTTCAACCTCGATTCGCCGAAGCAGTTGCAGGCGATCCTGTTCGACGAGCTCAAGCTCGATGCGATGGTGAAGACGCCCAGCGGCCAGCCGTCGACGAACGAGGAAGCTCTCGAGGTGATCGCCGACGCGCATCCCCTGCCGCGGCTGATCCTCGAATACCGCGGGCTCGCAAAGCTGCGCAGCACCTACACCGAGAAGCTGCCGGACGCGATCAATCCCGGCACCGGCCGCGTGCACACCAGCTATCACCAGGCCGGTGCTGCGACCGGGCGCCTGGCTTCGTCCGATCCGAACCTGCAGAACATCCCGATCCGCACCGAGGACGGCCGGCGCATCCGCAAGGCCTTCATCGCGCCGGCCGACCGCAGGATCATGGCCTGCGACTACTCGCAGATCGAGCTGCGGATCATGGCCCACCTGTCCGAGGACGCCGGCCTGCTGCGCGCGTTCGAGAGCGGCATCGACGTGCATCGCGCGACGGCCGCCGAGGTGTTCGGGGCTACCTCACCCGAGGCCGTCACGTCTGACCAGCGGCGCGCCGCCAAGGCGATCAACTTCGGCCTGATGTACGGCATGAGCGCATTCGGCCTGGCACGCCAGCTCGGCATTTCGCGCGGCGAAGCGCAGGACTACATCGGCCTGTACTTCGCGCGTTATCCGGGCGTGCGCGCCTACATGGACCGCACGCGCGCGCAGGCGAAGGATCAGGGTTACGTGGAGACCGTCTTCGGGCGCCGGCTGTACCTGCCGGACATCCACTCGCGCAACCAGGGCCTGCGCGCCGGCGCCGAACGCGCCGCGATCAACGCGCCGATGCAGGGCACCGCAGCAGACATCATCAAGCGGGCGATGGTCGCGGTCGACGAGTGGTTGCGTCCGCACGACGAACGGGCACTGATGATCATGCAGGTGCACGACGAACTGGTCTTCGAAGCCGATGCCGACTTCATCGAAACACTGCGTTCCGGAATCGTGCCACGCATGCAGGGCGCGGCCGAGCTGCGCGTGCCGCTGGTGGTCGATTGCGGCGTCGGCGACGACTGGGATCGGGCGCATTAGCGACCGATGCAATGATTACACCGAAGCATGACGTAACACGGTTCTAACGAGCATCTGTGCCGGAAGTCACGCATCGCTACGGAGCGCGATTTTTTGGCATGAATGCATCCTGAATTCGCTGAACAAAGTGGGTTCGCCTTCACGAACTCTAAAGGTCAGTAATGGTCAACTACCTTGCAACGGACGCAACGTCCGTTGTCGGATGACTCTCTCCCCTGAGTGCATCCCGGAAGCCCTCCTCTCCCCAAGGCCGGCTTCCAACCCCTGGCCCCGCGAGTCCACCCCTGGCTCGCGGGGTTTTTATTTCTGCACCTCAGCGAAATCGCCGAGCCAGTTCCGTGGCTGCAGATAGTAGGCGAGCCTCGCTTCGTTGCTTCCCGATTCGGGCGAGTAGCCGACTTCCCAGCGCACGCGCGGTGGCAGGCTCATCAGGATCGACTCGGTGCGTCCACCCGATTGCAGACCGAACAGCGTGCCGCGATCCCAGACCAGGTTGAACTCGACGTAGCGACCGCGCCGGTAGAGCTGGAATTCGCGCTCGCGTTCGCCATGCGGCTTGTCCTTGCGGCGTTCGACGATCGGCAGGTAGGCATCGAGGAAGCCGTTGCCAACCGCGCACATCAATCCGAACGCGCATTCGAATCCGCCCTCGCGGAAATCGTCGAAGAACAATCCACCCACGCCACGCGTCTCGTTGCGATGCTTGAGGAAGAAATACTCGTCGCACCAGCGCTTGAACCGCGGATACAGGTCGCCACCGAAAGGCGCACAAAGCGCCTGCGCCGTGCGATGCCAATGCAGCACATCCTCATCGAAGGGATAGAACGGCGTGAGGTCGAACCCGCCGCCGAACCACCAGATCGGCTCGGCGTCCCGCGGATGCGCCTCGAAATAACGCACGTTGGCGTGGCTGGTCGGCACATGGGGATTGCGCGGATGCACGACGACCGAGACGCCCAGCGCGCGCCAGGGCGCGCCGGCGAGTTCCGGGCGATGCGCCGTGGCCGACGGCGGCAGGCTCGTGCCACGTACATCGGAGAAGCCAACGCCTGCCTGCTCGAACACCGCACCGTCGCGCAGTACACGCGAATCGCCGCCGCCGCCTTCAGCGCGCTCCCAGATGTCGCTGCCGAATCGAACCGCGCCGTCCGCTGCTTCCAGTGCAGCGCAGATGCGCTGCTGCAAGCCAACCAGGAAGGCGTGGACGGTGGCGATGTCGGGAGTGTCGGACATGGACGATAGAACTCTGGCGAATGTGCATGATAGCTGCGCGAAGTGGCGCCGAAGCGCCGGCTATAATTGCGGGATCGTGAATCCTTCCTTCGACGCCACCGCCGCGACCCGCAACGCGACGGACTCCGCAACGCTGCTGCGCGTTGAGTTTTCGGGTCTTGTCGACGCGGCCCTGCGCTTCGCCTTCGCCGATGACTGCGATCGCGCCACGCGCGTGCGCTGTACGTGGCTGGCTGGCCCACGCACGCCGGAATGCTGGCACCTCGGCGATCGCTATCGCGCACTCGTGCTGGAGCCGTCCGAAACCGATGGCGATGTGGCGGACGCGGCGCGGCGTGCCTACTCGGAACTGATCTCGCGCGTGCGCGGCTCGTCGCATCCGTACCTGTTGCGGATCTGGAACTACCTCGGTGCGATCAACGACGGCGATGGCGATGGCGAGCGCTACCGGCGCTTCTGCGTCGGCCGTGCGGCCGCCGTGGACGCTGCATTCAACGATC
>DATHOV010000072.1:0-5177 GCA_035484515.1 Lysobacteraceae bacterium | reverse complement strand
AAGCACTCGAACGCAGCCTCGCCGGCGAAGACGACACCAGGCCGGGTCCGTTGCGTGCGTCGCTCGTCAGCGGTGCGCGCGCTCCACAGGCCAGCCAGCCCACCCTGGGCATCCGCCAGGACGAGGCCTTCGACCGCATCGTCACCCTGTACGTCGCCGCGCGCACGGGCCACCAGCTCAACGGCTCCGATCTCGTGGTCGCGGCTGAGAAGGCCGGCCTCGTGCATGGTCACATGAGCATCTACCATCGGCTCGTTGACGGCAGGCCCGACGCGGGTCCGGTGTTCAGCGTCGCCAACATGGTCAAGCCGGGCACCTTCGACCTCACGCGGCTGCAGGAATTGCGCACGCCCGGCATCAGTTTCTTCATGACCCTGCCGGCGCCACTGCCGCTGTCCGCGCTCGATGCCTGGGACACGATGCTGCCGACCGCGCAGCGCATGGCAGAGCTCCTCGATGCGCTGGTGCTCGATGAGGAGCGCAACGCGCTCGGCCGCCAGCGAATCGCGCACATCCGCGACGAAATGCGCGCCTACGATCGCAGGCGCGAACAACAGGTCGTGCGGCCGACGCGCTAGACGGCCATGGCCGCGCCCGTCGATACAACCGCGCGTGCGCAGGCCCTGCGCCGCGAGCTGGCCGAGCATTCGCACCGCTATTTCGTCCTCGACGATCCGTCGATTCCCGACGCCGACTACGACCGTCTGATGCGCGAGCTCGAGGCTATCGAAGCCGCGCATCCAGAACTCGTGACGCCCGATTCGCCGACACGTCGCGTGGGAGCGCGGCCTGCTGGCGGGTTCGCCGAAGTCCGGCACGAGATGCCGATGTTGTCGCTGGCGAATGCGTTCACGAATCAGAACCCGCAGCCGGGCGAAGACCCGGATCGGGAAGTGCGCGATTTCGTCCGCCGCATCGTCGCGACGACCGACGACCCACAGCCTGCTTTTTCGGTCGAGCCCAAGTTCGACGGTCTCGCGATCAGCCTTCGTTATGAAAACGGCCTGTTCGTGCGTGGCGCGACGCGGGGCGATGGCGAGAGTGGCGAGGACGTCACCGCGAACCTGCGCATGATCCGCAGCGTCCCACTGCGCCTGCGGGGCGACGATGTGCCGGACGTTCTGGAAGTGCGCGGCGAGGTCTACATGCCGCGGGCGGCGTTCGAGAAATACAACGAGTCTGCTCGCCTTTCGGAAGGCAGGATCAAGCCTCTTGTGAATCCGCGCAACGGCGCGGCCGGGTCGCTGCGCCAACTCGATCCTGCCGTCACCGCGCAGCGTCCGCTTGCGTTCTATGCGTATGCGGTCGGTACGGTCGATTTCGGCGAGCGCGCGGGCGCATTGCCGCCGACTCATTCGCGGATGCTCGCGAAGCTTCGCGACTGGGGCCTGCCGGTCAGCCCATTGGTCGGTACCGCGACCGGTGCGGATGGATGCCTTGCCTACTACCGGGCCATCGGCGCGCAGCGCGACGCGTTGCCGTTCGACATCGACGGTGTCGTCTACAAGCTCGACGACCTCGCGGCGCAGCGCGAACTGGGTTTCGTCGGCCGCACGCCGCGCTGGGCGATCGCGCACAAGTTCCCGGCGCAGGAACAAACCACCACGGTCGAGGACATCATCGTCAACATCGGCCGCACCGGCGCGGCGACGCCTGCCGCCAAACTCAAGCCGGTCTTCGTCGGCGGCGTGACCGTCACGAACGCGACCCTGCACAACACCGATCAGGTGGCCAGGCTCGACGTGCGCATCGGCGATAGGGTGATCGTGAGGCGCGCAGGCGATGTGATCCCGGAAGTGGTGAGCGTCGTGCTCGCGCAGCGCCCCGAAGGAACGGTTCCCTGGCGGATGCCGGAACATTGCCCGGTCTGCGGGTCGCAGATCGAGCGCGAGGAGGGCGAGGCGGTCGCGCGTTGCGTCGGTGGCCTGAGCTGCGCCGCCCAGCGCGTGCAGGCGATCTTCCATTTCGCGTCGCGGCGCGCGATGGACATCGACGGGCTCGGCGAACGCCTGATCGAAGGGCTGAGCGATTTCGGATTCGTGGAATCGGTGGCCGATCTGTACCGCATCACGCTCGACGACCTCGTCGAAATGAAGCGCCTGTCCGACGAGCGCGACGGGACGACGCCCGAGACGGTCAAGGGCGGCAAGGTCGCGACGAAGTGGGCCGAGAATCTCATGGAGTCGATCGAACGCAGCCGAACGACGACGCTCGCGCGCTTCCTGTACGCCCTCGGCATCACCCACGTCGGCGAGAGCACCGCGAAGGTGCTGGCGGCATGGTTCGGCGACATCGGCCTGATCCGTCGCATGCCGTGGCCGATCCTCAAGGCGGTGCCTGATGTCGGTGGCGAGGTCGCGCGTGCGATCGACCATTTTTTCGCGCAGCCCGGCAACCAGCAGGTCATCGACGACCTGCTCGCGCGTGGCATCGTCATTGGCGATGCGCACGCGCCGAATGCGAAGCTGCGCGCCGCGCTGAAGCCGGCCCGCGTCCTGGCCGACATGGAGATCCCGAAGATCACCGGCAAGCGCAGCGAACAGATCGCCGCGGCGACTGGCGCTTTCGACAGGATCGCAACCTCGACGCTTG
Source organism: Lysobacteraceae bacterium (assembly GCA_035484515.1). Classification (GTDB taxonomy): domain Bacteria; phylum Pseudomonadota; class Gammaproteobacteria; order Xanthomonadales; family Xanthomonadaceae; genus SZAS-103. Next base: position 2,585 of record DATHOV010000072.1, on the reverse strand, counting down.
AACAATGGCTGCAGTCCGGCCTGCCCGCCGACGTGGCCGAATCGCTGGTCGGATACCTCGCCGATCCAGCCGGCCACGAGCTGTTCCTGCGTTGCGGGAATGCACTACGCGATATCTGCGTGAAAACCTCGGCCGAGGAGGAGGCCATTGCCCCGCTCGACGGCAAGACCTTCGTTTTGACCGGCACCCTGTCCTCTCTTTCCCGCGATGCCGCGAAGGAGAAGCTCGAAGCGCTCGGCGCGAAAGTATCCGGCAGCGTCTCGAAGAAGACCGATGCGGTGATCGCCGGCGAGTCGGCCGGCAGCAAGCTCGACAAGGCGCGCGAGCTCGGCATCGACATCTGGGATGAGGCGAAGCTGCTGGCGTTCCTCGCATCGCACGGCGTGGCATGACGGTGGAGTGGCGACCGACTGCAACGCCGGAAACCTTGCGCCTGCGCGCGAAGCTGTATGCGACGATCCGCACGTTCTTCGAAGCGCGCGGCGTACTCGAGGTCGAGACTCCGATCCTTTCGCAGGCCGGCAATACCGATCCGAACATCGAAAGCTTCCGCGCGCAGTTCGATGGCCACGTTGGCGCAGGATCGCGCGAGCGCTGGCTGCGCACCTCGCCGGAATTCCCGCTGAAGCGGCTGCTGGCCGCCGGCATCGGCGACTGCTACGAGCTCGGCCGCGTGTTCCGCAACGGCGAGGCCGGGCGCAGGCACAATCCCGAGTTCACGATGCTCGAGTGGTATCGCGTCGGCTGGGACCATCGCCTCCTGATGCGCGAGACGGCGGAACTCGTGCGCGCTGCCCTGGCCTTGGTCGGTCGAATGGCGCGCGTACGCGAGTCGACCTATCGCGGCCTGTTTCTGGCTGCGCTGGGCATCGATCCGTTGTGCGCGGAGGAGGACGCGCTGCGCGCACCGCTGGAGGGCATCGCGATCGACCCGTCGGGACTGCGCCGCGACGACTGGCTCGACCTGCTTCTCACGCACCGCATCCAGCCGGCATTCGCGCGCGACGAACTGCTGCTCGTTCACGATTACCCGGCATCGCAATGCGCGCTGGCGAAGATTCGTCGCGACGATCCGCCGGTCGCCGAGCGCTTCGAGGTGTACCTCGGTCCCGCCGAACTCGCGAACGGCTATCACGAGCTGACCGACGCGGCGGAGCAGCGCACGCGATTCGAGCGCGACCGCGCGCTGCGCGCGCAACGAGGCGACGTGTTGCCGCCGCTCGACGAGTGCCTGCTGGCGGCGCTCGAGCAAGGTCTGCCCGATTGCGCCGGCGTCGCGCTGGGCGTGGATCGCCTGCTGGGTACGATGCTCGACACCGACGCCATCGCCTCGACGCTGGCCTTTCCCTTCGATCGGGCCTGAACGAAACCTGTCGGCGCGCGGCCGCCTGCCGTCCATGATTGCGTTTGCGATGGGTGGAAGACGCGCAGCGGACGGCGATGGGTTTATAGTCCGCACGGGGATCCGGTTGCACCGGCAGGTTCACTATCGACAACGGAGGGAATGGAGATGGCTATCTTCGGACGCGGCATGTTCATCGCATTGGCTGGCCTGTTGGCAGCACAGGTCCACGCGCAACCCTACGCCGGACCCGGCGGGGTTTTCGTCTGCAAGTCGAGCGGCTACCAGCAGAACTATTGCGAGGCCGATACGCGTGGCGGCGTCACCATGACGCGGCAGATCTCCAATTCGGCCTGCATCCAGGGCCGCACCTGGGGCTACGACCGTCGTGGCGTCTGGGTGGCGCAGGGATGCGAGGCCGAGTTCATGCTTGGCCAGCGCATGCCTCCTCCGATGTCTTTGCAGATCGTCCACTGCGAATCGAACGACTACCGCCAGGACTACTGCCGCGTCGATACGCGTGGTGGCGTGCGGCTGCGGCGTCAGACCTCGAGCAGCGCCTGCATCCGCGGCCGCACCTGGGGCGCCAATGGGGGCGGTATCTGGGTCAGCGACGGTTGCCAGGGCGACTTCGCGGTGGGTGGCGGTTGGGATCCAGGCGCGCCGCCGCAACAGTCGGTTTTCATGCCCGAGCGGACGGTGCGTTGTGAGTCGAACGGCGACCGCACGGTCCGCTGTGACGTCGATACCCGTGGCGGCGTCCGCCTTGCGGCGCAGCTGTCGAGCAGCGCCTGCATCCAGAGCCGCACCTGGGGCTGGGATCGTGCCGGCGTGTGGGTCTCGAACGGTTGCAGGGCCGATTTCCGGATCGGCGGCTGGTATCGCTAGGGATCCCTGTTCCAGGCCTTCGACGGCCTTCAGCTCATGACGTTTGACGACGGGGCGGGCGACCGCCCCGTCGTCGTTCCGTTGATCGAGAACGCCGGATCGCGCCGGACTCCGACGCGCAAATGTCTGGACAGGAAGTTCAAACATTTGCATATCGAATCAATAGAATAGACGACATGGATTTCGATTCCCACGACCGCGTACGTCCGATCCGCTGGCTCGGCGACCGACTGGAATTGCTCGACCAGCGCAAGCTGCCGTTCGAGGTCGTCCATGTCGCGTGCGTGGATTCCGAGGCTGTCGCCCTTGCGATTCGCGAGCTGGTCGTGCGCGGCGCGCCGGCGATCGGCATCGC
>DATHOV010000071.1:0-2575 GCA_035484515.1 Lysobacteraceae bacterium | reverse complement strand
AGCCTCGGCTTCCACCGGGATCACCGAAACCACCGCGATCCAGTTCGACCACGCGCCGATGAATCCGACCAGGGAGCCATGCGAATACTGGCTATAGCGCACCATGCCGCCGGATTCGGGAAACATTGCGCCGAGTTCGGCGTAGGCGAGCGCGATCGCGGTGACGATCGCCGCGCCGATGACCCATGCCCAGATCGCATCGGGTCCGGCGAGCTTCGCCGCGCGCCAGGCGCCGAACAGCCAGCCCGATCCGATGATCGAGCCCAGGCCGATCAACATCAGGGCGAACGGGCCGATCTCGCGGCGGATGGCGTGGTGATCGGACATGCGACAGGCCTCGGGCGCGCGGGATGCGCGCCATGGTTGCATGGTTTCGCGGCGGGTCGAAAACGGCCGCATTCGCGGACCGACGTCCCGGCGCTATTTCGTGGCGGGCTTGAGGATCAGGCTGGTGTGTACCTTCACCGCATTGGCGATCTGGCTGGTGTCTGCCCATTGGCCGCCGCCGACGTTGAAATCGAGCCGGTTCACCACCGCATCGCCGGTCAGGTTGAGAACGGCGCCCGACGTCCAGGTGAAATTGAGCGTCACCGGCTTGCTGATGCCATGCAGGTTCAGCATGCCGTCGGCCGCATAGCGGTTGCCGCCGAGGCTGCGGAACTTCGTCGCGGTGTAATTCGCGACCGGGTTGTGCGCGGCGTCGAAGAAATCCTTGCCGTGCATGGCGTCGTCGCGTTCGGTATTGGCGGTGTCGGCGCTCGCAAGAGTGATCTTCACGTCGAAGCGCGAAGCCGCCAGATGCGCCGGATCGAAGACGATCGTCGCGTCGAAGGTCTTGAATTTGCCGTTGAAGGCTTCGTCCTGGGTGACGCCGGAAAACGCCAGCGTCGAAGACTGGCCGTCGGCGTGCCAGGTGCCGGCCAGTGCGGTCAGCGGCGCGAGCAGGGCGACGGCGAGCGTGGTGCGAAGGATGTTCATTGCCCATCTCCATCAGGTGGCGGCAGTCCCGGCAGCATGCGCCGCAGGGTTTCGTCGTGGTCGATGTAATGATGCTTGATCGCCGCGGCTGCGTGCAGCACGACCAGGCCCATCAGCGTCCAGAAGCCCCATTCGTGCACGTCGCGCGCCCAGTGCTTGACCACCGGATCCGGCCCCCATAGCGCGGGCAGGTGGAACAGGCCGAACCACTGCAGCGGGAAGTTGGACGCGGAATTGAACAGCCAGCCCGATAGCGGCATAGCGAACATCAGCACGTACAGCGCGAAATGCGTGGCCTGCGCTGCGACATGCTGCCAGCGTGGCATCGGCACCGGCGGCGGCGCACGGTGCGCGAGCCGCCACACCAGCCGCAGCGCGACCAGCATCAGCACGGTGATGCCGAACGACTTGTGCAGTGCATACACCTTGAGCTTGTCGATCGATGGCGCCATCAGGGTCATCGTCAACCCGACGATGCCCATGCCGAGGATCAGCAGCGCGATCAGCCAGTGCAGCAGTTGCGAGAAGCGGTTCCAGCGGATGGCGGGTTCACGGGTCATCGGTTCGGTTCCCGGGTGGTGGCTGGTGTCGATACGTGGGTCTCGGACGCCTGCGCGCTGGCTTCGGCTTCGATGTCGATGATCACGTCCTGGCCGACCGCATCGGGGAACGCATCCATGCCGAAATCCTTGCGATGCACCGTGGTCGTCGCGGAAAAGCCCGCGGTCCTGCGGAATACGGTGTAGACGGAGCGTTTCAGCCCGTTGAGGGCGACATCCAGCACGACCGTGCTCTCGCGACCGCGCAGGCTGAGCTTGCCGGTGACTTTCGCATGGGTAGGGCCGGTGGGCTCTACGTTCGTCGCCACGAAACGCGCGACCGGCTGCTTCGCGGCATCGAGGAAAGCGTCGGAAAGCACCTTGCGCGTCCATGCATCGTCGCCCATGTCCAGCCGATCCAGCTGAATGCTCACATCAAGCTTCGCGCCGCGCCAGTCGGCCGGATCGAAGTCCAGCGTGCCGTTCGCGCCGGAGAATGTGCCGATCGACTGCGACAGGCCGAGATGGGTCACGCGGAAGGCGATGCGCGTGTGCACCGGGTCGATGAGGAAATGCTCGGTCGCGGCGCGGGCGGCGGGTACGGGCAGCGTGGTGAATACGCAGCCGAGCGCCAGGGACGTAAGCCGGATCGCGTTTCGCAAGGACTGCCTGCCTGATCGGGACGATTCGGCGATTGTAGGCGGGCTGACGGAATCCGTGCAGGCTTGCGGCCGCAACGCAGCATTGCGAGGATGGCTGCGGGGGAACACATGCGACGGATTCTTGTCATCAGCCTGCTGTGGATGCTGGTCGCGGCCGCGCGCGCGGCGCTGCCGGAGACGCCGCTGTTGCGCGTCTACGGCGTTTCCGATGGATTGCCGTCCAGCAGCGTCAACGCGCTCGCGCAGGATTCGCGCGGCTATTTGTGGCTGGCGACCGACGACGGGCTTGCGCGCTACGACGGCGTCGGCTTCAAGGTCTGGCGCCATGATCCGGCCGATGCGGCGTCCCTGCCGGGCAATCTGATCCAGGCGATCCATGTCGATGCGGGCGATCGC
>DATHOV010000070.1:0-15066 GCA_035484515.1 Lysobacteraceae bacterium | reverse complement strand
ATCGACTCGCGTGCAGCAGAAGGGGGAGTCCAGAAAAACGCTTCCGGAATACCGACCGGCCAGTTGAATGCGAAACTGCGATCGTGGGTGTGGGGCGAGACGGCACTTTCCTCGGCACTGAAGAACGTGCTTCCGTTTTCGGTAAGGGTACGCCTTCGGAAAGGCGCAAGGCGGTTGCTGGGCTCGAGGGGGCTGACAAAACCCGACACGCTGTCTCCGGTTTGCCGCGAAAGGCTGCATGCCCTTTACCGGGAGGATATCCAGGATCTGGAAACGATGCTGGGTCGACGCATGGCGGCCTGGACGCGGCAACCGGTCCCATGATTGACGACCCGCCGGTGGCGGGCGCTTCGCGGATGAATCCGTGCGCTGAATTCTCGCTTGTTGCCGCCGGTGGCCGAATTGGCCTGTCCGGCCACTGCAATTCGTTAGACAGGCAAGAGCGACATCAGTTTGGAGGATGGGTATGACGTCGTGTTCCCTGGAATACGATCTTCTTTTTCCATCTCCAGTAGATTGTATGGAATTCGGCGAAATCCGTTCATGAGGTCAAGGCCGCGAACAGCTGAACCGGGCTCGCGTGGGTTCGAAGAGGAGCAGACGATCGCGCAGGCGCAGATACTGTCACTGCATCGTCGCGCCACCACACTGTGCACGATGTTGATAGTTGCTCATTGATGTGGTGTCATACAATGCCTCATAGGCCTAGTGCCAGCCCTCATGATCACTGGCATGGGAGTTGAACGCGCTGCAAACCGATCCGTGGATGGTCGTGCAGTGATCGAGCGCGTAAGTGCTTGATTCGCGGGGCCAGTCCGGACATGTGCCGGACTCGGCGAGTTGGGCAAAGTGCAGGAAAGCACTATCTCAGCGACCTGCCAGGCTGATCAGGACGATCTTTATCCGGCGCCGGTCGGGAACATGGACATTTGTCGCACGGGAATGTGGGTGCGCCCGGGGTCCGATCGAAAGGGATGTCGCGAACCCGGGGCGAATGATGGCATGGCGGAAATCGCGATCGCTCTGCCATAGGCGGCAAGGAGTCAGGGAATGAGTGCTGGCGTTACCGGAAAGGGGGGCTATTCGTCGGCGCTGGCCAGCACGCTCCTGCTTTTGCAGGAGATCAGCGACAGCTATCGCCCTGCAGTTCTCGCCAATGGGTTCGGTCCGGAAAGCATGGTGCTTACCGACCTGATCATGAAGCATTGTTTCGCGATCGAGATCATCACGCTCGATACCGGTCGCTTGCCCGAGGAGACCTACGAACTCGCGCAAAACGTGTTCAAGCGTTATGGGCCGACGATCCGGATGATCTCGCCGGACCCGGAGGACTTGCAGGAATGGACGCTCCAGCACGGGCCCAATGCGTTCTACCAGAGCGTCGAACGTCGCCGCGAGTGCTGCGCCATTCGCAAGGTCGCGCCGCTTCGCCGCGCGCTCGCTGGCAAGAGGGCATGGTTGACCGGACTGCGCCGCGAACAGGCGCCGACGCGGGCGCAACTCGGCGATCGCGCTTGGGACGCCGAAAACGGGATGCACAAGTTCAATCCGATGATCGACTGGACGACCGACCAGGTCTGGGCTTATATCCACGATCATTCGGTGCCGTACAACGCATTGCACGACAAGGGCTACCCGAGTGTCGGATGTGCACCCTGCACCCGTGCGGTGGGTCACGACGAGGACAGCAGGGCGGGACGCTGGTGGTGGGAGCGCGAGGCCGTCAAGGAATGCGGCCTTCACATGGATCCCGAAACCGGACGACTACAGCGCAAACCGGAAGCCGAAAGGCTGGCGAATAACAGACAGGCGGTGCCTGTGGCGGAACATGCCGTCGCAGCATCGCAATTGGGGCACGTAGCGGATTCGATCCTGGCCGCCAGGGCGGCCATCAAGGCAAACCTCATCAAGGAAAGGAGATCGGCAATGAAAGTACTGGTACTGGGCGGAGACGGCTTCTGTGGCTGGCCGACCGCACTGCACTTGTCGGCGCAGGGCCACGATGTGGCGATCGTCGACAACCTCTCGCGGCGCAACATCGACATCGAGCTGGAGTGCGAGTCGCTCACCCCGATCCGTCCGATGGGCGAGCGCCTGCGCGCCTGGAAGGAAGTCTCCGGCAAGACGATCGCGTTCCACAACTTCGACGTGGCCGTGAACTACCAGCGCCTGTTCGACCTGATCGTCGCGTGGAAGCCCAACGCCATCGTCCACTTCGCCGAGCAGCGTGCCGCGCCGTATTCGATGAAGAGCAGCCGTCACAAGCGCTACACGGTCAGCAACAACCTCAACGCGACCAACAATGTGCTCGCTGCGGTCGTCGAAAGCGGCCAGGACATCCATATCGCGCACCTGGGCACGATGGGCGTGTACGGCTACGGCACGGCCGGCATGAAAATCCCGGAGGGCTATCTCAAGGTCAAGGTGGAAGTCGAGGGCGGTCGCCTGGTCGACAACGAGATCCTGTACCCGGCCAACCCGGGCAGCATCTATCACATGACGAAGACCCAGGACCAGCTGCTGTTCCTGTACTACAACAAGAACGACAAGGTCCGCGTGACCGACCTCCACCAGGGCATCGTGTGGGGCACGCAGACCGCCGAGACGAGGATGGACGATCGCCTGATCAACCGCTTCGACTACGATGGCGACTACGGTACCGTGCTCAACCGCTTCCTGATGCAGGCGGCAGTCGGCTATCCGCTCACCGTGCACGGCACCGGCGGACAGACCCGCGCCTTCATCCATATCCAGGACACGGTCAAGTGCATCCAGCTGGCGCTGGAGAATCCGCCAGCGTCCGGCGAACGCGTGCAGATATTCAACCAGATGACCGAGACCCACCGCGTGCGCGATCTGGCGAAGATGATCTCCGACCGTACCGGCATCAAGATCGACTATGTGCCCAATCCACGCGTCGAGGCCGATGAGAACGAATTGCATGTTGCCAACGACCGTTTCCTGCACCTCGGTCTGGAGCCGATCACCTTGAACGATGGGCTGATGGAAGAAGTCACCCATATCACGCTCAAGTATGCAGATCGGTGCGATCGTTCCAAGATTCCGTGCGTCTCCTATTGGCGCAAGTCCGCCGATGCCACGCCCGCAAGGGAGGGAGAGAAGCAGGCAGAGAAATCTGCCGAGAAAGCCGCCGTCGTCTAGTTGCGACGCGTGCTCAGGCCGGAAGATCGGAACGATGATCTTCATGCTGTCGTCATGTTCTTCGGATCGAATCGCAGATTCGATCGCTGCCTGTCTACCCAGCCGGATCCATGTACCCGACGGATCCGGCAAGGGTTCGGCGTGCCGCAGTCGGCCTGCTGTGAAAGCAGTCCGCGCACCTCGCCCAGAACCTGGTCGGTTGGTGCCAGCAGCGTCGAATCGAACTGCCCAGTAGCCAGCGGGGAAAGCCCTACCGGAAAGCCCACATTGAATGCATCAACAAGACCTGCCGCGTCGAGGTGCTCGACCTCCACCTGTTCCGGATGTGGATCCGGTCGTCGATGTCATCGACGACCGACGCTGGTTGCAACCGAGAAATGCCCGCCGGAGCCGCTCGGCCGATCGGCCGCCCAGCCGATATCGCGACATTCGCGAGCAGGGCTTCTTCTCATGCTCGGTTGGTCGATCACGGCGGCGTAGTCGCAGGCGGTACACGAGATTTTTTTGGGAGATCTTATGCATCATCGCAACAGGGTATTGGTAACCGGTGGTCGCGGATTCATAGGCACCAACCTGGTGCGCGCGCTTGCGGCGACGCGGCCGGTCCGCGTGTTCGACAGTCTGGAACGTTCGTCTCCTACGGGATGGTCGGATGGAGACGTCGATTCAATTCATGCGAGCATATTGGATGACTCCGTTCTTCCATCTGCGCTCGAAGGAGTCGACTCGCTGGTGCATCTGGCGGCCTACGGCTCTGTGGTCGAGTCGGTCAAGGATCCGACAGCGAATTTTCACACCAATGTCCTGGGAACATTCAACGTGCTCCATGCGGCTGCAAACGCGGGTGTAAGACGCGTGGTATTTGCATCCACGGGTGGCGCCCTGATCGGCGACGCGACGCCGCCCGTGAACGAGGATTCGCTGCCGAAACCCATTTCGCCCTATGGCGCCAGCAAGTTGTGCGGCGAGGCCTATTGCCATGCGTTTGCCATGTCGCGTGGGCTGCGTGCAGTGTGCTTGCGCTTCGGAAACGTCTATGGCCCCCACAGTGCCCACAAGAAGGGGGCCGTCACGATGTTCATCAAGGCACTGATGCTCGATGAGCCTATTGTCATCTACGGGGACGGCTCTGCATCCCGCGACTACATCCATGTCAATGATCTATGCGCCGGAATCGAGGCAGCGCTTGACTCGCCGCTTCAGGGCGGAGAGGTGTTCCACGTTGCGTCCGGTCGCGAAACAACGGTGCTGGAACTGGCAAATATCCTGCGCGATGCGGCGGGCAAGCCAAATCATCCGATCGAGTTCAGGGCGTCCCGAGTGGGAGAGGTTGCACGCAATTTTGCGGCATACGATCTTGCCAGGCAGGTGCTGGGCTTTGAGCCGAAGCGTCGTCTGGAAGAGGGGTTGGCCGAGACATGGCAATGGTTCGCCGATCACCGGGACATCGTGTTGTCAGCCAAGACCAGCGATTCATGATTCACGTCCTGAGCATCATTCACTACCCCATCTTCGGTGGACCCCATAACCGGAATGCGAGGCTTGCGCCGATATTCGCCGAACGCGGCGTCAAGACGACGGTACTGCTGCCGGACGAACCGGGCAATGCCGCGCAACGACTCCGCGATGCCGGCCTCGATGTCGTGCTGCTGCCGTTACGACGCATTCGCGCGACAAGGAACATTTCGACTCATCTGCAGCTCATGTTCGGTTTTCCTGGCCAGGTTCGGGCGGTGCGCAAGCTCATGAAGGACCTGCGGATCGACATCGTCCAGATCAATGGGCTCGTGAATCCGCACGGTGCGATCGCAGCGCGTGCGCTGGGCATTCCTGTCGTGTGGCAGGTTCTTGATACCTATACGCCGATGTCGTTGCGGAAATTGCTGGCGCCTGTAGTACGCCGTTACGCCGACGTCGTCATGTGCACCGGTCAACAGGTCGCTGACGCGCACCCGGGGGTTGCGGACCGACCCGATCGCCTCGTCAATTTCTATCCGCCGGTGGATGTGCAACAGTTCAAGTGCAATCCGGCGATGCGCCAGGCGGCAAGGGAATCCCTGGGCCTGGACGAATCAGACTTTGTCGTTGGCACCATCGGAAACATCAATCTGCAGAAAGGACATGACAACTTCATCCGCGCCGCTGCGGCATTGAAGTCCAGGGTCGCGCACGCAAAATTCGTGATTCTGGGTGCGACCCACGAAAATCATCGCGCATATATCGACGGACTGTGGCGCTTGGCCGCTGAACTCGGGTTGGAGCTTGGGCGCGATCTCCTGTCGGCCGACCCGACCGGGAAAGTGCACGAAATGGCACAGGCCTTCGATGTGTTCTGGATGACCCCGCGACCGAATTCCGAAGGTATTCCGACTGCGATGGAAGAGGCGATGGCACTGCATCTGCCTGTCGTCAGTTTCGACGTGGGTTCAATTGGCGAGCTGGTTGAACATGGCCGCACAGGCTATTTGGTGGAAGATCAAGATCCGCTCGCGATAGCGGAACGTACGTTCCAGAACCTGCTGGACTCGGCCAGTCGGGAAAGAATGGGTGAATTCGGGCGGCTGTTCATCGAGGCGAATGCATCGCTGGAAAAATGCGCGGATACCCATGTCAGGGCCTATGAACTCGCAATCCAGTCCGGCATGGTGCATCGGCCGGGCAGGGTCAGCCGCATTGCTTGAACAAAGCAGCGCTCAAATCGGAATATTGTTGATGAATGCATCGGGAAAGCTGGCGAAACTGAGGAAATTATGGCTCATCCTTGGTAACCGGAATTACTTGAAAGCGCTGAAGTCGGGCGCGGCGGCCGGGGTCGAACATGCCCGTGTCATCGGCAACTTGGCGTGCGCAACGGTCGTCGATATAGGCGCCAACCGGGGGCAGTTTGCGCTGGTGGCGCGACGTTGCTTTCCGACCGCGGCCATTTTTTCCTTTGAACCTTTGCAGCGACCGGCGGATATTTTTCGCCGGGTGTTTGCCGGCGATACTCATGCCGAGCTCTTCCAGAGCGCCATTGGCCCGAATTCGGGTGCTGCGACCATCCACGTGTCGCAACGCGACGACTCGTCGTCTTTGCTGTCGATCACCGACAAACAGAACGAATTGTTTCCCGGTACAGCCGAGCAGAAGACCGAAACGATCAAGGTCGGTCGTTTGGGCGACTTCTTGCGGAGGGAGAGCATCAAGCGCCCTGCGTTGCTCAAGCTGGATGTCCAGGGATTCGAGCTTTCGGCATTGAAGGGAAGTGAAGAGCTTCTCGAAGAATTTTCATGGATCTACGTCGAATGCTCCTTCGTCGAGTTGTATGAAGGTCAGGCCTTGGCGGACGAGGTGATTGACTGGCTGCGCGCGCGTGGATTCCCCCTGGATGGCGTCTACAACATGGCGTACGACGCCCATGGCAGAGCCATCCAGGCGGATTTTCTTTTCAAGGCGATATCACGTAGTCAGGCATGAACATCCTGATCCGGGATTGCGCGACACCCTGGGTCGCTGGCACATGCAGGACAGACATGAAAGCCTTGTGTCGTGCTCGTACGAGTCAGTTGACCAATAACACCACTCAAAAAATCCTCCGCGAATGAAAATTCTGGTCCACGACTATTCCGGGCATCCCTTTCAGGTGCAGTTGAGTCGCGAGCTCGCACGCCGAGGGCATGGCCTGTTGCACCTTTACAACGGTTCGAATCCAACGACCCCGAAGGGGGCGGTCGACAGGCGTCCCGAAGATGCAGGACGCATCGACATCGATGGCATCAAGTTGCCTCGTGCCATCGAAAAGTCCTCCTTCGTGGATCGATGGAAATTGGAACGCCTCTACGGAAAATTGCTGTACAAGCGGATCGCAGACTTCGCCCCTGACGTGGTCGTTTCGGCAAATACACCTTTGGACGCCCTGGTGAAAGTCGACACTGCATGTCGATCCAGCAATACGCCGTGGGTTTTCTGGTTGCAGGATTTGATAGGCGAGGCGACCGATCGCATACTGAGAGAGAAACTTCCAGTGTTCGGCGGCCTCATCGGCGCACACTATCGGCGCATGGAAACGGGGCTTCTCAAGAACAGCTCTTTCATCGTGGGCATTACCGACGACTTCGCCAATGTTGCCGGTCGTGCGCGGGTGCCGGCGAATCGATATGCCACGATCCCGAACTGGGCGCCACTCGACGAAATCCTGCCGCGTCCCAAGGACAATCCCTGGGCACGCGAGCACGGTCTGGCGGATCGATTCGTTTTCCTCTACTCAGGCACTCTGGGGTTCAAGCACAACCCCAGGATTTTGCTTGAGTTGACGCGCAGCCTGAACAATGATTCGGGTGCCTGCGTCGTCGTCAATTCCCAAGGCGATGTCGCAGACTGGCTACGTGCGCAAGCAAAGGAAGCAGGATTGGCGAACTTGCATGTCAACCCGTACCAGCCCCATGAGGCAATGTCGGATGTGCTTGGCACGGCGGACGTGTTGGTGAGCATCCTCGAGCCGGATGCCGGCGTGTTTTCGGTGCCGTCGAAGGTGTTGTCATATCATTGCGCGGGCCGCCCGATGCTTCTGGCGGTGCCGGCGTCCAATCTGGCATCGCGGATCGTCACGGAGGAGGGCACGGGCAAGGCGGTTGATCCGGGGGATGTCCCTGCCTTTGTTGCCGCGGCGCACGACCTGTGGGTGGATGGCGCCGGCCGCGCGGCCATGTCGAATCGTGCACGTGCATATGCCGAGCGGACGTTCGATATCAACCGTATCGCCGATCAGTTCGAACGCATACTTTTCGAGGTTGTGCGCTAGGGAAGGTCCGGACAAGTCCGCCTCGACCACCACCAAGCGACGCACCGCTTCAATTGACACATAGCGCATTTCTTTCGATAACCCCAAGTGGAGAATCTTGTGAGCAGGAAGGTCCTTGTATGCGGAGCGGGTGGATTCATTGGCAGTCATCTGGTTCGGCGCCTGAAGACCGAAGGGTGCTGGGTCCGTGGCGTCGACCTCAAATATCCCGAATTCGACGAGACGGCAGCAGACGATTTCATAGTGGGCGACCTTCGCGACCCGCAGGTCTGCCGTGCGGCTGTCGACACGCGTTTCGACGAGGTCTACCAATTGGCCGCCGACATGGGGGGCGCCGGTTTCGTGTTCACCGGCCTCAACGACGCTGACATCATGCATAACTCGGCGATGATCAACCTCAATGTCCTGGAAGCCTGTCATCGCCGCAACGTCAAGAGAATCTTCTATTCATCCTCGGCCTGCATGTATCCTGAGTACAACCAGCTCGATCCGGGCAATCCAAAGTGTTCAGAGGATTCCGCTTATCCGGCGGCCCCCGACAGCGAATACGGCTGGGAAAAACTGTTCAGCGAACGACTGTACTTCGCATTCGGCCGCAACTACGGCATGGAGCCGAGGGTCGCGCGCTACCACAACATCTTCGGCCCGAAGGGTACCTGGCAGGGCGGCCGCGAGAAAGCGCCTGCAGCCCTGTGCCGCAAGGTATGCCAGACCCCCGACGGCGGCGTCATCGACGTCTGGGGCGACGGCAAGCAGACGCGTTCGTTCCTCTATGTCGACGAATGCGTCGAGGGAACGATCCGGCTGACTCGTTCGGAGACGTTCGCCGGCCCGGTCAACATCGGCTCCGAGGAGATGATTTCGATCAATGATTTCGCGAGGATGGTGATCGGGATTTCCGGAAAGAACATCAGCATCCGCAATATTCCCGGACCGGAAGGCGTGCGCGGACGCAACTCGGACAACCACCTCATTCGCGAGAAGCTGGGCTGGGCCCCGTCGCAAAGCCTGGAAGCGGGCATGCGTCAGACCTATGCCTGGATTTCCGAGCAGGCGACGGCCAGCCGATCGAGCTGATTCCGGATGCATGGCAGTCGGTCGACGGATCGACTGCCCGCGCGGCGCCCCGGCGGTGGTCATGCCGGGGCGTCGCCATTTCGGAGATCATGGATTCGCACGGGCTTTCGGCTACCCGTGCCGCTTCCTGGAGCCGAGTCCTGGCATGTACCGGGTTCGGCGAGTGAGGAAGTATCCAGAGCGCCTGCCCGACAACTTGCTACAGTCCCTCTGACCGGAGGATCCCACGTGGATGGCAATGCACGGATATTCGTCGCGGGACATCGCGGCCTGGTGGGAAGCGCGATTGCGCGTGGACTGGCAGCAAGCGGGTGCAATCGACTGTGCACTGCGGGCCGTGAAGAAGTCGACCTCGCCAACCAGGCCGAAGTCGAACGGTTCTTCCAGAGCGAGCGACCCGAATACGTGTTCCTTGCGGCCGCCAAGGTGGGCGGCATCCATGCGAACACCACATATCCGGCCGAGTTCATCCGCGACAACCTGCTGATCCAGGCCAACGTCATCGACGCGGCTTGGCGCTCGGGCACGAAGAAGCTCTTGTTCCTGGGCTCCTCATGCATCTACCCGAAGTACGCCGTACAACCGATGACCGAGGAGATGCTGCTCACCGGATCCCTGGAGCCGACCAACGAGTGGTACGCGGTCGCCAAGATCGCCGGGATCAAGATGTGCCAGGCCTATCGTCGCCAGTACGGCTTCGACGCGATCTGCCTGATGCCTACCAACCTGTACGGACCCGGCGACAATTTCAACCTCGAAAACTCGCACGTGTTGCCGGCCCTGATCCGCAAATTCCACGAGGCCAAGGCCGCGAACGCGCCCGAGGTCGTGATGTGGGGTACCGGGTCGCCGCGCCGCGAGTTCCTGCACGTGGACGACGTGGCCGATGCAGCCATCCATCTCATGCGCCACTACAGCGGCGAGGAGATCGTCAACGTCGGAGTGGGCGAGGACATCAGCATTCGCGAACTGGCAGCGCTGGTCAGCGAGATCGTGGGCTATGAGGGGCGGATCGTGAACGACGTGACCAAGCCAGACGGGACGCCTCGCAAGCTGCTGGATGTGTCGCATCTGAACGGACTTGGCTGGAAGGCGACGATCCCCCTTCGGGATGGTGTTGCAGGAACCTATCGCTGGTTTCTTGAACATCAAACGAACTTTCGCTCCTGAGGTTCTCTGCCCTGCAGTCGACTGCCGCTGTCCAGCTCGGCCTGCGCCGGGACGGAAAGCAGCCATTCGCAAGAGCGCCTTGAGTCCTGGGGATGACTTTCTAGACATCCTCCGCGACGACGTGCTCCGACCAGCTGATGTGCAGGATCTTGCTCATCGACCGCAGCGATACCTCATGGGCACGGCCCGAGGTGAAATGGGCCAGGGTCGGCGCGTTGGTCGAAGCCATCATGGCGGGTGCGAAAGTCGTTCCGTCCTGTCTGATGCCGACTGCTTCAAGATCGGCGTTGTCGCGAAAGAGGCAGGGCATGTGCGTCGCTCCGGCCTTGCGCAGGCCGAAGGCGCGGTGGAATCCATTGCGCAGGTAGCACCTGCCGTTGTGCCGTACGACCCGCACCAGCGGCAGGTCGATGCCGAACTTCACGCCAAGGACGCCCGGGCCAATCACGCCTGCCGATTCCAGGCGCACGTTGAGGCTGGGCGTCTTCAGCAGGATCGACTGCGGTCCGCGCGCGATCCGGGAATTTTCAGGCGCCTGCTGCAAAGGCAGGCAGATCTCAAGCAATTGTTCCATCGATGGAGGTGTGTCGAGACGGGCGTCGTGTTGCGTCGACGCGGAGGCCTTCACCGTGAATTGGAACGACAGCAGGGGATCGATCTCGACCATCGCGAAACCAAGATTCGGATTCCCGGCCAGCATTGGCGCCACTTTCGGCAGGCGTGCCACCTGGGCGATATAGGGCTGGTGCGCATCGGGAGTGGGCGAGATACCCGGCAGCCCGGCGTTCGCCACCGGCGGCCCGAGCCTGGCCGCGGCGGCCCTCCATTCGGCAATCAGCGCCGGCTCGCTCGGATCGGCTGGAACGCAGAAGTCCCGCAGGTGGTGGATTGCCTGCGCCTGATCCATGAATCCGACCAGCGACAGTCCGGGGGAGGGCATGCGGTTTCTCCTCGATCCTGCGGCCGTGCGGACCGCTGCAGAACGCGGATTTAAGCACGTCGATCTCCGTTGCGCCCCGGCGGCCCGGTCGACTTCGATTGGACCGCCGAGGTTCTGCCGACACCGACTCCGGATTCGTGAGCGCATGCGCCGACGGCAACGGGCGCACCCGGCTGCGGATCGCGAGGGAAACTCCATACGCGTGGATGCCGTCCCGTATCCGGGCAGCCGGAGATTGTGGCGCGATGGGCTGTGGATCGACCCGAAACGTCGTAACCTTGCGGCTTTGCCGTTTCCGTCTTCGTTTCCGCCTGGAGAATCCCGACGATGCGATCCATCTTCCGTCCCAACCGGCTTGCGGCGCCGATCCTGGCCGCGCTCTGCTCCTTCTCCCCGGCGTTCGCCGCCGACGCGCCGCCCGCTCCTGCGAAGCAGGACTTCCTGCAGGCGGACATGGACGCATCGGTCGATCCCCGCAAGGACTTTTTCGACTACGCGAACGGACACTGGCTCGCGGCGCATCCGATTCCCGCATCCGAATCCTCCTGGGGCATCGGCAACCTGGTCGACGAACAGATCTACGCGAGCCTGCGCAAGATCAACGAGGATGCGACGCAGGGGCCGCGGCCGTTCGGCAGCTACAAGCAGAAGGTCGCCGATTTCTGGCTGGCTGCGATGGACACCGCCAAGGCCGAACAGCTCGGCGTGCATCCGCTCGATTCGGAACTCGCGCGCATCGACGCGGTGACCACGCCGAAGGAAGCGATGATGGAGGCCTTTGTGCTGATACCGCTCGGCGTGGATGTGTTCTTCGGCGCCGGCGTGAGTCAGGACGAGAAGGACAGCGACGCGATGGCGGTGCATTTCGGGCAGGGCGGCCTCGGCCTTCCCGAGCGCGACTTCTACTTCAACACCGAAAAGGGCGTGGCGAAGATCCGCGAGGAATACGTCGCGCATATGGCGCGCACGCTGGTGCTGCTGGGCCGCGATCCGAAGCAGGCGCAGGCCGATGCCGCGCAGGTGATGGAATTCGAGACCGCGCTGGCGAAGGCTTCGCGCAAGATCGAGGACCTGCGCGATCCGGACAAGAACTACAACAAGATGACGCCCGCCGATTTCACCGCGAAGTTTTCGCCGGACATTCCGTGGAGCGACCGCCTGTTCTCATGGAACCTGCAGCCGGAGACCGTGGTGGTCGGGCAGCCCGAGTTCTTCACCGAAATGGACAAGCTCGTGCAAGGCACCAAGGTAACGGTGTTGCGCGACTACATGCGCCTGCACCTGGTCGACACCTATGCGCCATCGCTGAGCAAGGCCTTCGACGACGAGCACTTCCGTTTCTATGGCCAGGTGCTGCAGGGCCAGAAGGAACCGCGGCCGCGCTGGAAGCGCGTGCTCGACACAGAGGGCGATGCGATGGGAATGATCCTCGGCCAGGTCTTCGTCAAGGCGTATTTCCCGCCAGAGGCCAAGCAGCGCTATACCGCCATGGTCGAGGCGATCCGCTCGGCCTACCACGACCGCATCGATCGGCTCGACTGGATGAGTCCGGAAACCAAGGCCAAGGCCGAGGTCAAGCTCGCCGCAGTGACGCCCAAGGTCGGCTATCCGGACAAGTGGCGGGACTATAGTCGGATGAACATCACGAACGTCTCGTATTGCCAGAACCTGATGAGCGCCTCGCTGTGGAACTTCAACGACCGCATCGCGAAGTACGGCAAGCCCGTCGACCGCAGCGAATGGGACATGACCCCGCAGACGTACAACGCGTACTACAACCCCTCGAACAACGAGATCGTGCTGCCGGCTGCGATCTTCACCGTGCCTGACGTACCCGATGCGCAGGTGGACGACGCGGTCGCCTACGGCTACGTCGCCGCCGGCACGATCGGCCACGAGATCACCCACGGCTTCGACGACGAGGGCCGCAAGTTCGACGCCAAGGGCAACCTCACCGATTGGTGGACGGCCGACGATGCGAAGAAGTTCGATCAGCACGCGCAGTTCATGGTGGACGAGTTCAACGGTTTCGAGCCGCTGCCCGGCCTGCACATCAACGGCAAGGCCAGCCTCGGCGAGAACATCGCCGATTACGGCGGTCTGCAGCTCGGGCTGGATGCGTTCAAGAAGACCGAGCAGTACAAGAAGGGCGAAAAGATCGGCGGCCTCACCCCGATCCAGCGCTACTTCCTCGGCTACGCGATGGGCTGGATGACCCAGGAGCGCGACGAAGTCCTGCGCGAGCACCTACTGGCCGACGTGCACGCGCCGGCCAAGTGGCGCGTGATCGGCCCGTTGTCCAACATGCCCGCGTTCTACGAAGCCTTCGGCATCAAGGAGGGCGACCCGATGTGGCGGCCCGAAGCCGAGCGCGTGCACATCTGGTAAGCGGCGGCGGTACGTCTTCCCGCACTCCCTACGGGCGCGGAAAATGCTTGCCGGTCAGCGCGCCACCACGCGATTGCGTCCTTCCGCCTTTGCTGCATAGAGCGCCTCATCGGCGCGTTGCAGCCAGGTCGCAAGGTTGTCGTGCGGTCGGAACAATGCCACTCCGAACGAGGCGGTGACGGTGCCGACCGGTTCGATCGGTGTCGCCGCGATCGTCGCGCGCAGGGCTTCGGCGACGTGCACGATGCCGTCGCCGCGTGCGCTGCGTACCAGCAGCAGGAACTCCTCGCCGCCCCAGCGCGCGAACACGTCGTCGCGCCGCAGCAGCGCCTCGCAGCGGCGCGCGATCTGGCGCAGCACCTCGTCGCCGGCCGGATGGCCGTGGTTGTCGTTGATGCGCTTGAAATGGTCGACATCGAACAGGATCAGCGCATCGCTGATGTCGCGCGCGGTGACGAGATTGGTCAGCACGTCCTCGCTCGCGCGGCGGTTGTAAAGCCCCGTCAAGCCATCATGTTCGGCCAGGGTCTGCATCCGCGCGCGCTCGACCTGCAGCGACGCGAAACGGCGTTCGACGTTGCGATGGAAGGGGATGTAGATCAGCACCAGCATCATCACCGGGCCGAGTGTCACCACGATGTCCATGCCGCGCGGGCTGTGCAGTTCGGCCGGGTGCGTGAACAGGTAGAACAGGATCGGGCTGGCCACGATCACCCATGCGATCAGCGCGGCGGAGAAGGCCTGCCGCGGGCGCAGGAAGACGATCATCATCAACACCAACGGCAGTACGGCCGAAGTGATCGGCGGCAGGCTGCCGATCAGGGTCGTCGCGGGCGTCGTCATCGCGCGCACGGAATACACCCAGGCCGGCAGGGCGAGCGCGAAGAGGGCGACGACGAACGAAGTCCGGATCACCCATTCGAAGCTGCCAGGTCGCAGCAGCAGGACCATGTACAGGCAGGTGAGCACACTCGCCAGGCCGATCGACATCGCCATGTCGAGCATCTGCGGATCCGGCTGACGGCTGTGCAGAAATGCCGCGAGCATCGCGCCCAAGGCCGAAGTCAGCAGCAGGAACAGGCCGGTTTGGCGGATGAAGCGCTGGTGGGGATCGATGATCACGGTGGGTGCGGTCCCGATCGGTGCGCTGGTTGCGGCGCGCTGGTTACAGCAGATCACCGCCTGCCGTGAGCTGGTGCTCGATGCGATCGCCGAGGCCGCCGATCTCGAGCACGAGGCGGTCGACTTCGGCGGCGTCGAGGCAGTCGTAGGGGCGGTTCTCGCAGAGCTGCAGGTACGGCACGCCGTCGAGGGGACTGATCGCGAGATAGCCGACCGGGCTTTCCCAGTTGAACGCGAGTGCCCGCCTGAAGTCCACACCGGTGGTTGGCGCAAGCACGGTGGAAATGCGGACATATTTGCGACCGTCCTCGTCCTCGAGTTCGGCGAGGTAGATGCTCTGGTGGCGACGACCTTTGTCCAGCGACAGCCGCACGCAGACGAGGTAGGGATCGCTGCTGGTGAGCTTGTAACGCGCGAGCAGGTGGCC
>DATHOV010000069.1:0-2879 GCA_035484515.1 Lysobacteraceae bacterium | reverse complement strand
CGTCGCCTTCGAGCAGGTGCCAGCCGTCGCACACACTGCCCCATGTGTAGTGACGGGCGTTGTTCGTGTCGACCTTGCTCATGCGACCTCCGCGCGGGCAAGCGCCGCATCCACGTGCGCTTCCAGCATCGCGGCCAGGGCCGCATCGTCGAGCACGCGCAATGGTTCGCGGCAGAAGGCGGCGACCAGCAGCGCACGCGCGTCGGCGAGGGGCAGGCCGCGAGAGCGCAGGTAGAACAGCGCGGTCTCGTCGAGCCTTCCCACAGTCGCGCCATGCGCCGCCTTGACCTCGTCGGCGTGGATCTCCAGCACCGGTTGCGCATCGATCTCCGCGCCCGCTGACAGCAGCAGGTTCTTGTTCGACAGCCGCGCGTCGCTGCCGTCGGCGCCAGCGCGGATGGTGATGCCGCCGTGGAACACGACGCGACCCCGCCCCGAAGCGAGCCCACGCCAGAGCAGGTCGCAGGTGGTATCGCGGGCGATGTGTTCGATGCACAGCCGCGTGTCGATGTGTCGGCTGCCATCGGCGAGCAGCACGCCATGGGCCTGCAGGCGCGCGCGTTCGCCTTCCAGGCGCACATTCAGTTCGTGGCGCGACAGGCCGGCGCCGAGTTCGACGTCGATGCGCCGGTAGGTCGCATCGCGTGCGAGCACCGCATCGGTGCGCGCGATCAGGGTGGCGCGGACGGCTTCGTGCTGGACGCGCGCGTGCCGAAGCTGCGCACCGGCAGCGAGGTGTACATGCATGAGCGCATTGCCGAGGTGCGTGTGGTCTCCGGTCGCGAGGTGATGTTCGACGACGGTGAGGCAGGCGCCGATCCGGAGTTCGATCAGGCTGCGCGCGTGCCAGGCAATGTCGGCATCGGCGGGAGTGCCGATGAAGACCAGGTGCAGCGGGGCGTTGACCTGCACGCCTTCTGCCACGCGGAGCACGGCGCCGTCCAGTGCGAGTGCGGCATTGAGCCGGGCGAAGGTCTCATCGGCCTGGTCGAAGCGGCGGCCGAGGAATGCGGTTTCGCGCGTATCGCCTTCGGCCAGCGCCTGCGCGAGCGGTTGCAGGGCGATGCCGTCGGGCAGTGCAGCGATTTCCGACAGCGATGCGTCGAAGCGTCCGTTGACGAACGTCAGGCGCGGAGCGGGCATGTCTGCGATAAATGCGGCATCGACAGGCGAAAGCAACGTTGCCGATGCCGCGAACGTGCGCTGTTCGAGCGTGCGCAGCGATGTGTATTTCCAGCGTTCGGCGCGCTTCGTCGGCAGGCCGTCGGCGAGCGCGGACGCGAGCGCGTTGCGGCGCGCGGCATCGCCCTCGAATCCGTCAGCGAGCGAGTCGAGCAGTGCACTCATCGCGTTGTCGTCTCCGGTGCAATCCGGTCCTTGATCCACGCGTAGCCGTGCTCTTCGAGCTCCAGCGCCAGCTCCGGCCCGCCGGATTCGACGATGCGTCCATCGGCCAGCACGTGCACCACATCCGGCCGGATGTAGTCGAGCAGGCGCTGGTAGTGGGTGATGACGAGGAAGGCGCGCTCCGGCGAGCGCAGCGCGTTGACGCCTTCGGCGACGTTGCGCAAGGCGTCGATGTCCAGGCCCGAGTCGGTCTCGTCGAGGATCGCCAGCTTCGGTTCGAGCACGGCGAGCTGGAAGATCTCGTTGCGCTTCTTTTCGCCGCCAGAGAAGCCTTCGTTGACGCCGCGGTTGAGCAGGTCGTCCTTGAGGTGCAGCACCTGCAGCTTCTCGCGGACGCGGCGCAGGAACTGCATCGAGTCGAGCTCGGGCTCACCGCGCGCCTTGCGCTGCGCGTTGAACGCCGCACGCAGGAAGTAGGTGTTGTTCACGCCCGGGATCTCGACCGGGTACTGGAAGGCGAGGAACAGTCCCGCGGCGGCGCGCTGCTCGGGTTCGAGCGCCAGCAGGTCGCGACCCTCGTACGTCGCCGAGCCTTCCACGACTTCGTATCCTTCGCGTCCGGCGAGCACGTTGCCGAGCGTGGACTTGCCTGCGCCGTTCGGTCCCATGATCGCGTGCACCTGGCCGGCCTGCACCTCGAGCGTGAGGCCCTTGAGGATGTCCTTGCCGGCGACGCGGACATGGAGATTTTCGATCTTCAGCATGGGATGGGCCGTGAATGGGGGAATGGTGAATCGTGAAGGACTTGATACCGCAGCGTGTGCAGAGCGCACGATTTCAGGAGCTGGCACATCGCGAGGAACCGTCCATGGTGCGTGGCGCCGGCCCGGCCATCCATGGCCGTGCGTTCGGTCCGGCGCAACAGGCCACTGGCATGTTGCAAGCGCCGGCCCTCACCCGACCGCTCCCTCGAGGGAAACCTCCAGCAACTTCTTCGCCTCCACCG
Organism: Lysobacteraceae bacterium; assembly: GCA_035484515.1. GTDB lineage: Bacteria > Pseudomonadota > Gammaproteobacteria > Xanthomonadales > Xanthomonadaceae > SZAS-103. The sequence continues at coordinate 526 of DATHOV010000069.1, read as the reverse complement.
CAAACTCCATCGGCAACTCGCGGAACACTTCGCGGCAGAACCCGTCGACGATCAGCGACACCGCATCCTCTTCGCTGATCCCGCGCGAACGGCAGTAGAACAGCTGGTCCTCGGAAATCTTCGAGGTCGTCGCTTCGTGCTCGACGGTCGCGGTCGGGTTCTTCGCCTCGATGTACGGGAACGTGTGCGCGCCGCAGCGTTTGCCGATCAGCAGGGAATCGCAGCGGGTGTGGTTGCGCGCGCCCTCGGCGGTCTTTTCCATGCGCACGAGACCACGATAGGTGTTCTGGCCACGGCCGGCGCTGATGCCCTTGCTGACGATCTTCGACTTGGTGCGCTTGCCGATGTGGATCATCTTGGTGCCGGTATCGGCCTGCTGGCGGTGGTGGGTGAGCGCGACCGAATGGAACTCGCCGACCGAGTCGTCGCCGAAAAGGATGCAGCTCGGGTACTTCCAGGTGATCGCCGAGCCGGTCTCGACCTGCGTCCACGAGATGTGGGAGTTGACGCCGGCCGCTTTGCCGCG
>DATHOV010000068.1:0-2999 GCA_035484515.1 Lysobacteraceae bacterium | reverse complement strand
CTGGCCGATCCGGCCCGCATGCAGGCCATGGGACGTGCGGGCAAGCGCAAACAGACCCGGATCTATGGCCTGGATGCGATGTGCGAGCGAACGATCGAAGTCTATCGGCGACTGGTCTGACTGCGATGGACAGGAATCTGGACCGGGCGACGGTCGACAGCTTCGGGGATGAATGGGCGCGTTTCGATCAGTCGGGCATGACGGAGGCTGAAGCCGAATCCATCTTCGCCGACTATTTCTCCGTGTTTCCATGGGAACGATTGCCTCCGGATCCTGTCGGTTTCGACATGGGATGCGGTTCGGGACGCTGGGCGCAACGGGTGGCGCCAAGGGTGGGCTATCTTCACTGCATCGATCCATCCGCCGCCATAGAGGTCGCACGGAGAATGCTGGCGAACTGCAGCAATGTCGGTTTCCACCGCGCTTCGGTCGGCGATGCGCCGCTGCCTCCAGGAAGCCAGGACTTCGGCTATTCGCTCGGCGTCTTGCATCACGTTCCCGATACGGCAGATGCGCTCAAGTCGTGCGCAGACCTGTTGAAACAAGGGGCTCCGTTTCTCGTCTATCTGTACTATGCGTTCGACAACCGGCCGATCGCATTCCGGATCGCGTGGCGCTGCTCCGACCTGTTGCGCCGGCTCATCTGCAAATTGCCCGGTGCCGCAAAGCATCTTGTTACCGATGCGCTTGCAGCGATCGTTTATCTGCCCCTCGTGCTGGTTTCGCGAGGCCTTGCGCGGGTCGGCATGGACGTTTCGGGGATTCCGCTTTCGTATTACCGCAATCGAAGCTGGTACACGATGCGCACGGACTCGCGCGATCGCTTCGGTACGCCGTTGGAGCGACGCTTCACCCGTGAGCAGATCCGGTCGATGATGGAGTCCGCCGGCCTTCGCGAGGTTCGCTTCTCCGAACGGGAGCCTTACTGGTGCGCCGTCGGGATCAGGGAATGAATCACGCTGGCAACTCACTCGGATGCGGTGCTCGCAGATGTGCGGAATAGCTGGCTGTTGGGCACGCGCAGGCGTTACGACGGATTTGCGCGACGTCGCGAGGCGAATGGCCGATCGCATCGCCCATCGCGGGCCGGACGACGAAGGCGAGTGGACGGATGCCGCTGCGGGCATCGCGTTCGCCCACCGCAGGCTCTCGATCCTCGACCTGTCGTCGGCCGGTCACCAGCCGATGGCATCGGCCAGCGGACGCTGGGTGATCGTCTACAACGGCGAGATCTACAACCACCTCGATCTGCGTGGCAGGCTCGCAGCCGAAGGATGCGCGCCGGCATGGCGCGGGCATTCCGACACGGAGACCCTGCTCGCCGGCATCGAGGCATGGGGCGTTCAGGCCACGCTCCAGCGTATCGTCGGCATGTTCGCGTTCGCACTCTGGGATCGCAGCGATCGCTCGCTCTGGCTCGCACGTGACCGCATCGGCGAGAAGCCCCTGTATTACGGCTGGCAGGGCGAGACCTTCCTGTTCGGCTCCGAGCTCAAGGCGCTGCGTGCGCATCCGGCCTTTAAGGCGGACGTGGATCGCGGTGCGCTGGCGTTGCTGTTGCGGCACAACTACATCCCCGCACCCTGGTCCATCCATCAGGGCATCCGCAAGTTGCCTCCGGGCACATGGTTGCGCCTTGGCCATGACCAGCGCGAGGCGAAGCCGGTTCCGTATTGGTCGCTCGCTGAAGTCGCCGAGCACGGCACGGGCAATCCCTTTGCGGGAAGTGCGGACGAGGCCGTCGACGAACTCGAACGGCGGCTCGGCGCGGCCGTGCGCGGGCAGATGGTCGCCGACGTGCCGCTCGGTGCGTTGTTGTCGGGCGGCATCGACTCGTCCCTGGTCACCGCATTGATGCAGGCTGGCAGTTCGCGACCGGTGCGCACGTTCACGATCGGTTTCGACGAAAGACAGTACGACGAGGCCGCTCATGCGCGTGCGGTGGCGGCGCACCTAGGTACGGATCACACCGAACTGCGCCTGGGCGCCGACGATGCATTGAACCTCATACCGCAATTGCCGCGGATGTACGACGAGCCGTTTGCCGATTCGTCCCAGTTGCCGACGCACCTTGTGATGAAACTGGCACGGCAGCATGTCGCCGTCGCGCTGTCCGGCGACGCGGGGGATGAATTCTTCGGAGGCTACAACAGGTACGTCCTTGCCCCGCAGGTGTGGAAGCGCCTGGGCTGGATTCCCGCGATCCCGCGCGCGTGCCTGCTCAATGGCGCAGCGCGCCTTCCGGGTATCGTCGGCAAGCTGAGCGGGACGACCCGGACGGCAGACAAGCTGCGCAAGCTCGCGCAGGTGTTCGGGACAGGGCGCATCGAGGGGATCGACGATCTCTATGCCGGTCTGGTGTCCGAATGGTCGCGGCCTGAGCGCATGGTGGTCGATGGCCGGATGCCGGACAATCTGCTCGATGAACGACGACGCTGGCCGCAGCTTTCCGATCCCGTGGCGCGAATGATGGCGCTGGATGGCCTGACGTATCTTCCAGACGACATTCTCGTGAAAGTGGATCGTGCCTCGATGGCGGTCTCGCTCGAGACGCGTGCGCCTTTCCTCGATCGCGATGTCGTCGAATTCGCGTGGACGCTGCCGATGTCGATGAAGCTGCGCGAGGGCAGGGGCAAGTGGCTGTTGCGCCGGCTGCTGGACCGATATGTGCCGCGCGACCTGATCGAGCGCCCGAAGATGGGTTTCGGGATACCGCTGGATCGCTGGCTGCGTGGTGCATTGCGCGAGTGGGCGGAAGCGTTGCTGGCGGAGGATCGGCTGCGCAGGGAAGGATTTTTCGACCCCGTGCCGATTCGCGCGGCCTGGACGCGGCATGTGCGCGGCGAGGCATCCTTCGGCCATCGACTCTGGTCGGTGCTGATGTTCCAGGCGTGGCTGGATGAACGGCGGGGGGCAGCCTGATGTGGCCCTACTGGCTGATGCTGCTGATACCGGCCTGGGGCGTGTTGTCGTCGCAAAGACTTCCTGCGGGGCAGGCG
>DATHOV010000067.1:0-10420 GCA_035484515.1 Lysobacteraceae bacterium | reverse complement strand
CCGAACTGTGAGTTGACGCACAAAAGAAAGCGGGCGACGGCAGCCGACGAGGATGGCCACCGCCGCCCGCTGGGTCGATCGGCTAATGCGTTTGCTTGGCCTCGAACAGGTGGGTCAACCGGTCCTTGGCGTGCAGCTTTTCGCGCTTCATCTGCGCGAGCGTGAAGTCGTCAAGCGGCAGGACGCCGAGTTCGGCATCCAGAACCTGCTTGTCCAGCTCGCGATGGCGATGGTAGAGCTGGCGGAACTCGACATCGGACTTGAGCAACGCATCCAGCTCTTCGCGCGGTTGGCTTTCGAACATGGCGTTTGACCTCCTCTGCTTCGGTGAATTTCGGGAGTCGGAAATGCAAACGCCCCGCTCGATACCGGGCGGGGCGTTCTGGTTTTCGGATGCATGGCTGCGTGTGGCGCTGCTGCCTCGGAGCCTGCATCGCGGAGCTGCATGCTCCAGACGACGCGTTGCTCCGGAAAGTCGACTGCGCTCATGGGCCAGATCCGATCCTCCATGCATCGGATGACGCATGGGAAATTGAAGCTACTCCTGCCCATGGAAGCCCGCAAGTGGCTCGGCAAGCCCTTGAATGCGCGACAGCTTGCGTCTCAACCCAGACGATACGCATGCATCCCGGAGAATCGCCAGGGCGCCGCATTTGACCGCAAGCCACTGATCCTTCGGTCAATTTGTATTGCGCAGGGCGATTACTTCCACGCGGCTGTTGCGCGCCCGGCCCTGCGCCGTCGCATTGGAGGCCACCGGCTGTTCGGCACCGAGACCGACTGCCTGCACGCGGCTGGCGGGGATGCCCGCCGCTCGCAGCACGTTCTTCAGCGCATCTGCGCGCTGTTGCGACAGGACCAGGTTCTTCTGCGGATTGCCACTGTTGTCGGTGTGGCCTTCGACGCGGATCATCGCGTCGGGATGCTCCTGGACGAAGGCCACGAGCGCATCGACCTGCGCCTTCACATGCGGATCCTTGCGCAGGCTGGCACCGGCCGGCGCGAAGGCCGATCCGTACACCACGATCGATGGACCACGTGGTTCGGAGCCACCCGGCGTGGGCGGGTTCGACGTGGCTGCGCCGGTCAGTGCCGCTTCCTGTTGCGCGAGCGCCGCGGCTTTGGCGCGGGCTTCGGCCAATGCGCGCGCCTGGTCGGATTCGTCGCTGGCGATTCCGGCTGCCTGTTGCTGCTGCGCTTCGCGATCGGCTTCGGCGCGCTGCGCCTCCTCCTCACGTGCCTTGTCCTGCATCCGCAGGCGTTCGGCCTCCTGGCGCGCGCGATCGGCGTCGCGACGGCTGGCTTCGAGCAGGATGCGGTCGTGCTCGCGGTCGAGCTGGTCGATCTGATGCTCGGCCAGTTCGGCCTGGGCGGCGTACTGTGCGGCCGCCAGGCGGCGTTCGGCGATGTAAAGGGCCTCTTTGCGTTCGTCCGAGCGTGGCGAGGTTTGCGCGAGCGCATCCAGTGCCTGGTGCGCCCTCATCCGGTCGGCAGCCCCGAGTTGACCCAGCGAAGGATCGGCGTCGAGTTGCGCGAGCTGCCCGGTCAGCCGCTGCAGGTCCGGATCCGCGGGAGGCTCGGCGCGGACGGTTGCGAACATCAGGATTCCCGCGAGGGCGAGCGTCGCGCCGATGCGTGAGCGGCTCATGGCAGGGGCTCCTGGTCGAGCAGGCTGTGGCGCAGGTTGGCGTTGTCCTGGGTCTTGATCGCCACCTGCGACTGCGCGGCCAGCGCGCGGCCCTTGGCACGCGCGAGGTCGGCATCGGTCTGTGCCGCTTCGATCAGTGCGCGGGCCCGGTCGTAGTCCTGCTTGGCCATTGCCGCCTGCGCGGCGGCCAGTTCGGTGCGGGCGGCGGCGAGTTCATCCGGGGCGTAGTGCTGGCTGTCGGGGTTGGTCGCGACCGCGATGGCGGCGTTGGCGGCGCCCAGTTCGGCGGTCGGCGGCGGCATGCTGGCGCAACCGGCCATCCCGAATAGCAGACAGGCTGTCACAAGGGTACGATGGATTTTTCGCCGCGATGGTGTCATAAGAATCCAAGGGGGACGGGGGCCATCGCGGCTATTGTCCGAAGCTGCCCGCGTGCTTGCAACGGCCCCGCCCAACGTACAGGGGAAACCACACGATGGATATCGAATACTTCCTGAAACTGATGGCGGAAAAAAACGCCTCCGACCTCTTCCTGACCACCGGTGCGCCGGTGAACATGAAGGTCGAGGGCAAATTGTACGCCCTCGGCAACACCGGCCTGCCGCCGGGCCTGGTCAAGAAGATTGCCTACTCGCTGATGGACGAAACCCAGGTCGCGGTCTTCGAGCGCGACCTGGAGATGAACATGGCGATCTCGGTCAGCGAGGCCGGGCGTTTCCGCGTCAACGTGTTCAAGCAGCGCGGCGAGCTGGGCATGGTGATTCGATCGATCAAGAGCGAGATCCCGAGCATCGAGCAGCTCAAGCTGCCATCGATCATCAAGGACATCGTGATGGAACCGCGCGGCCTCGTGCTGGTGGTCGGTTCCACCGGATCGGGCAAGTCCACCACCCTGGCCGCGATGATCGACCACCGCAACAACAACACGACCGGTCACATCCTCACCATCGAGGACCCGATCGAATTCCTGCACCGGCACAAGAAATCCATCGTCAACCAGCGCGAGGTCGGCCTCGACACGCACGCCTTCCACAACGCCCTGAAAAACGCGATGCGCGAAGCGCCGGACCTGATCCTGATCGGCGAGATCCTCGACGCGACCACGATGGAGGCCGCGATCGCCTTCGCCGAAACCGGCCACCTGTGCCTGGCGACCCTGCACTCCAACAACGCCGACCAGACCCTCGAGCGCATCCTCAACTTCTTCCCCGAGACTGCGCACAAGAACGTCCTGATGAACCTCGCGCTGAACATGAAGGCGGTGATTTCGCAGCGCCTGGTGATCGGCCTGGACGGCCGTCGCGTCCCCGCCAGCGAAATCCTGATCAACACGCCGCTGATCCGCGACCTGATCCGCCGCGGCGAGGTGCACGAGATCAAGCAGGCCATGGAGGAGTCGCTGCAGGAAGGCATGCACAGCTTCGACCAGTCCCTGTACCGGCTGTTCAAGGACGGCAAGGCCGACCTGGAAGAGGTGCTGCGCAAGGCCGATTCGCGCGACGGTCTGGCGCTGAAGATCCGCCTTTCGGAAGGCGCAACGGGCGAACACGATCCCTATGCGGAAGTGTTTACCCCCCTCCCGCCGGCGACCATCTAGGCCAGATTGCGTCCCATCAACCGCCTTCTCGCTCAGGAGGCGGTAGGCGCGTCCGGCTGACGCTCCGGACGTGCCATGTCGAACGCGGGCAGCCTCATGCAGGCATCGTGGATGCGGCGGATGGTCGGATAGGAGTCGATCTCGACGCTGAAGCGGCGCGCGTTGAACACCTGCGGGATCAGGCAGCAATCGGCCAGTCCCGGCTGCTCGCCGTCGCAGAAGGTGCCGGTCGACAGGTGCTCGGCCAGCATGTTCTCCACCGCGCCCAGTCCCTCGCGGATCCAGTGGCGCACCCATTCGTCGCGTTCCGGCGAGGGCACGTTCCAGACGTGCTCGAAATACTGCATCACCCGCAGGTTGTTCAGCGGATGCACGTCGCAGGCGATCGCCTGTGCGATCGCGCGCGCGCGCGCGCGATCGCGTGCCGTGGCCGGCAGCAGCGGCGGGTCGGGCCAGGTCTCGTCGAGGTATTCGATGATCGCCATCGACTGCCGGACGGTGCGGTTGCCGTGCATCAGCGCGGGCACCAGCGCCTGCGGCTGGACGGCGCGGTATTCCAGGGTGTGCTGCTGGCCGCCGCCCTCGAGCAGGTGCACGGGTATGGTTTCGTAGTGCAGGCGCTTGATGTTCAGTGCGATGCGTACGCGATAGGCCGCGCTCGAGCGCCAGTAGCTGTAGAGCCGCAACTTCTCGTGGATCATGTCATTCCACCCGTCCCGCGACGACCGTGCCAGACCCGCAGGCTAGCCTTTGCGGGCAGTGATGGAAAGCGCCCGGCCGCCGATCCGGTGCATGGCCCGACGTGCGGTCGCCGGGACCGCGCCCAACGGCGGCCGGAGAACCCTCAGTCGACCTTGCGGATGACTTGTTCGATCGCTCCGAACACGCTGGACCCTAGGCCTTGCGGATGACCTGTTCGATCGCTCCGAACACGCTATGGCCATCCTGGTCGAGCATCTCGATACGGACCGTATCGCCGAAGGACATGAACGGCGTGATCGGCGCACCGGTCTCCAGCGTCTCCACGGTGCGCTTTTCGGCGAAGCACGAAGCGCCGAGCGAGGTGTCCTGGTTGGCGACGGTACCTGAACCGACGATCGTTCCGGCCGACAGCGGCCGCGTCCTGGCGGCGTGCGCGACAAGCTGCGCGAAGTCGAACTGCATGTCCACGCCGGCCTCCGGCGCACCGAACCACGCACCATTGATGTGCGTGAGCATGGCCAGATGGACCTTGTTCCCACGCCATGCCTCGCCCAGCTCGTCGGGCGTGACAAACACCGGCGACAGCGCCGAACGCGGCTTGGACTGCAGGAAGCCGAAGCCCTTGGCGAGTTCGGGCGGGATCAGATTGCGCAGGCTCACGTCGTTGACCAGGCCGATCAACTGGATGTGCTGCGCGGCCTGCGCGGGGGTCGCCGCGATCGGCACGTCGTCAGTCACCACCACCACTTCGGCCTCGAGGTCGATGCCGTAAGCAGCGTCCGGCACCAACGCCGGATCGCGTGGTCCGTAGAAGCCCGCACTCACCGCCTGGTACATCAGCGGATCGGTATAGAAGCTCGCCGGGACTTCGGCGCCGCGTGCGCGGCGCACACGCTCGACGTGCGGCAGATACGCGCTGCCGTCGACGAATTCGTAGGCGCGCGGCAGCGGCGCGGCGAGCTGATTCATGTCGAGGTCGAAGGCGCTTTCGGCATCGCCCGCATTCAATCGCTCCGACAGTGCGTTCAGGCGTGGCGCGGCGTTCGACCAGTTCTCCAGAGCGTGCTGCATCGTGTCCGCGATGCCCGCGGCGCGCACTGCACGCGACAGATCCCGCGAAACGACGATCAGCGTGCCGTCCCTTCCGCCTTCCTTCAATGAACCCAGTTTCATCGCTTCGATCCGTCCGACGTTCGAGGGTGCGATTGTACGCCGCCGGCATTCCTCTCGATCTCCATCGACGCCGGATTCGAACGACGCGCACGCATGTCGAAAGAATCTCTCGTCCAAACAAAAAGCCCGCCGATTGGCGGGCTTTCGTTGCCGTGTCGCTGATGGCGGCGGACTACTGTTTGGCAGCCCCGGATGGATTCGAACCACCGAATGCCTGAGTCAGAGTCAGGTGCCTTACCGCTTGGCGACGGGGCTATAAAGCAATTGTAGCGCTCGTAGGACCGGCGTTTCCTTTGAAAGTCCGCACATGGATGAGCGGGCTTTTCCGAGGGACTCGGATTACCGTTTCGAGAACTGCGTCGCGCGACGCGCCTTGTGCAGGCCGACCTTCTTGCGCTCGACTTCGCGCGCATCGCGGGTCATGAAACCGGCCTTGCGCAGGTCGCCTTTCAGCGTTTCGTCGTACTCGACCAGCGCGCGGGCGATGCCGAGGCGGATGGCGCCGGCCTGGCCCGTGCTGCCGCCGCCGGCGACCGTGACCTGGATGTCGAAGGTCTCGGTGTGGCGGGTCAGCTCGAGCGGCTGGCGCACGATCATGCGCGAAGTCTCGCGGCCGAAGAACTCGTCGAGCGGACGCTCGTTGACGATGATCTTGCCGTTGCCGCCGCTGCGCAGGAATACGCGGGCGGTGGAGGACTTGCGGCGGCCGGTGCCGTAATTGGGTTGGGCGGGCATCTTAGATATCCAGGACTTGTGGCTGCTGCGCTTCGTGGGGGTGATCCGCGCCCTTGTACACCTTGAGCTTGCGGAACATCGCGCGGCCGAGCGGATTCTTCGGCAGCATGCCCTTCACGGCGATCTCGATCGCGCGCTCGGGCTTGCGGGCCAGCATCTGGCCGAGCGACTCGGACTTGAGGTTGCCGATGTAGCCGGTGAACCGGTGGTACATCTTGTCGGACAGCTTCTTGCCGGTCACGGCAATCTTCTCGGCGTTGATCACGACGAGGTAATCGCCGGTATCGACGTGCGGGGTATAAACCGGCTTGTGCTTGCCGCGGAGGCGGGAAGCGAGTTCGGAACTGAGACGGCCGAGGGTCTTACCGGCGGCGTCAACCACGTACCAATCGCGCTTCACGGTCTCCGTCTTGGCGCTGAAAGTCTTCATCACAGCTCCGACGGGAACGTTTTAGGGGTAGCAAAGAGCGGAAATGATAGCGGCCTTTCCGGGGTATGGCAAGTCGCCCCCAACCTGCGTGCTACGATCAAGGGATGTCCTCGCCCGCAAGCGCCCCTGCCGATCAGTCCGGACGTGGCGGCGGCGATCCTATCCTGGCGCTCGCCGATCGTTGCGTGCAGTGCGGCCTGTGCCTGCCGCACTGCCCGACCTACCGGCTCGACCGCTCGGAAACCGAGTCCCCACGCGGACGCATCGCACTGGCGCGCGCGTACGTCGATGGTGCGCTGGAACCCGATCCTGTCGCCGACGCGCACCTCGACCACTGCCTGGGATGCCGACGCTGCGAGGCCGTCTGCCCGGCGGGCGTGCAGTATGGCGATCTGCTGGTCGAGGTTCGACAGCGACAGCGCGAGCGGCGTGGCGCCGGCCGGCGGCAGCTCGCGATCGAATGGCTTGCGGCGCGTCCTGCGCTGCTCGATCGCCTGCTCGGCGTCTACCGGGCGCTGTACCCTTTGCTTCCGAAGCGGCTGCCACGACCGCCGCGCACTGTACGAATCGAACGGACACCATCGCGGACGATGGCATCGCCGAAGCAGGTCGCGCTGTTCCGCGGCTGCGTCGCGCGCCGTTACGACATGGGCGTTCATGCCGCACTCGCGCGCCTGTGCGCGGCTGCGGGACTGGACGTCGCGGTACCCGAATCGCAGACCTGCTGCGGTGCGCTGCACGCGCATGCGGGCAATCGCGAGGCTGCGGCCCAGCTGGCGCTATGCAATCGCGCGGCATTCGCCGTCGGCGTGCCTGTCCTCAGTTCCGCCAGCGGTTGCCACGAGGCGCTCGCCGAGGCGCTCGATGGCCATGCGCCGGTGCGCGATGCCTGCGCCTTCCTGCTGACGCACGCCGATGCGCTGCGCTTCCGTCCGGTGCAGGTGCGCGTCGCCCTGCATGTTCCGTGCACGCAGCGCGCGGTCGTGAAGAGCGACGCCGCGCTGCGTGCCCTGCTCGCGCGCATTCCGCAACTCGATCTGGTCGAACTGCCCGATACCGGCTGTTGCGGTGCCGCCGGCAGCTACATGTTCGACCAGCCCGAGCGAGCGCACGCCCTGCGCCAGCCCGTGCTCGATGCATACGCCCGCAGTGGCGCAAGCCTGCTGCTTTCGGCGAACATCGGCTGCCGCCTGCACCTTGCGATGGGCGACACCGAAATCCCCATGCGCCATCCACTGCAGTTCCTTGCCGAGCATCTCGCCGGACCCTCATCGTCATGAACGCATCGCGCCGCTACAGCCGACTGGATCGCCTGCTGATGGAAGCCGAACACGCGCTCGGCAGCGCGTTGATCGCACAGCCGGTCGCGCGCACCGCCAACCCGGCAGCGGATGTGGCCGAGGCCGAGCTGGACCCATCCCAGCGCATGCACGCCGCGGGCCTGATGCGCGTGAATCATGTCGGCGAAGTGTGCGCGCAGGCGCTGTACTGCGGGCAGGCCGCGGTAGCGCGCGATCCGGTCACGCGCAGGCAACTGCTCGCCGCCGCCGCCGAGGAAACCGATCACCTCGCCTGGTGCGGACAACGCCTGCGCGAACTCGATGCGCGGCCGTGCCTGTTCAACCCGCTCTGGTACGCCGGCAGCTACGCGATCGGCGCACTGGCAGGTCTGCGCGGCGACGGCTGGAACCTCGGCTTCGTCGTCGAGACCGAGCGCCAGGTCGAGGCGCACCTCGAAGAGCACCTGCAATCGCTGCCCGAAGCCGACGCGCGCAGCCGCGCGATCGTGCAGGTCATGAAGGCCGACGAGGCCCGGCATGCCGAACGTGCGCAGGAGGCGGGTGCGCGTGCGCTGCCGACTCCGGTCCGGCAGGCGATGCGCGTGGCAAGCGCCCTGATGAAGGCTGTCGCGTACCGTCTCTGACGCTTGGCTTCCCGTCCAGCGTCGACCTGCTTCGCCTTCATGAAACGGGCAACGACGCGTGTCGAGCTCACGCGCGGGTCGATTGTGGACGGTCGCGCGTGGCCTGCGGACGGATGCCGACCGCGGCGCGCGGATTGCATCTCCATCGCCGCGCGATGCAACTTGATCGCGATTTTTGACAGCATCATCGCGTTGCGATGCAGGTGCATCACGACGCCATCATGTTTGATCGTATCGCGATGATGTTGCATTGCGTCGGCATCATGCGGCGGCGGATGCGATGCAGTTGCATCGCATCGTGATCCAACTGCATCGCGTCGTGATGATGTTGCATCGCGATGAGATCAAACATTCATGCGTCACGATGCAGTTGGATCGCCGCGCGATCATGCTGGATCGCGATGCGATGCACCTTTCTTGCTACGCGATGATGTTGGATGGCGTTGCGATCCGACATCATTGCGTTCCGATCGCGTGTTCTCGCAGCGCGATGTGCCGTCGCCGGACGCGATCAAGTTGGATCACGACGTGATGAAGTTGCATCGCTGCGTGATCAAGGTGCATCGCAATGGCTCTTGCCATCATTGACCGCCAGGAAACGACGTGCAGCCGGTCTCGAAACGGCTTCCCGCCATGGACGCATGACTTCGCCGGGACAGCCCGAAAAAAGCCGGCGCGAGGCCGGCTTTTTCCCGAAGCACCATCACCCACTCACCAGATGATGACCCGCTTGTCCGGCGCGACGTACATCTTGTCGCCGGGCTTGACGTCGTAGGCGTCGTAGAAGCCGGGCTGGTTCACGACCGCACCCAGTACGCGATCCACCGGGATCGAATGCGGGTCGGTCTTGATCTGCTCGATCATGGCATCGTCGCGATTCTTCTCGCGGAACACCTGGGCGAAGCCGGCGTAGAAGCGCTGCTCGCCGGTCATGCCGTCGATCACCGGCGCGGGCTTGCCGTGCAGCGAGATCTTGTAGGCCTTGTAGGCGATGGCCAGGCCGGAGTTGTCGGCGATGTTCTCGCCCAGGGTGAGTTCGCCGTTGATGTGATAGCCCTTGACCGGCTCGAACGCCGAATATTCGTCGACCAGCGCCTTGGTCTTGGCCGCGAACGCCTCGTGGTCGGACTTGCTCCACCAATCGTGCAGGTTGCCGGCGCCGTCGTACTGCGAACCCTGGTCGTCGAAGCCGTGGCTGATCTCGTGGCCGATCACCGCGCCGATCGCGCCGTAGTTGACCGCATCGTCGGCCATCGGATTGAAGAATGGCGGCTGCAGGATCGCGGCCGGGAACACGATCTCGTTCATCTCGGGGTTGTAGTAGGCATTGACGGTCTGCGGCGTCATGCCCCATTCGGTGCGGTCGATCGGTTTGCCGAGCTTGTTGATGTTGCGCATGTACTCGAACTCGTTGGCGCGGGCGACGTTGCCGAGCAGGTCGTTGCGGTCGATCTTCAGCGCCGAGTAGTCGCGCCACTTGTCGGGATAACCGAGCTTGAGCATGTATTGCGACAGCTTGGTCAGCGCCTGCTGCCTGGTCTGCGGGCTCATCCAGTCGAGTGTGTTGATGCTCTGCTGGTAGGCGGCGAGCAGGTTGTGCACGAGTTCGGTCACGCGCGCCTTGCTCTCCGGCGGGAAGTAACGCGAGACATAGACCTGGCCGAGCTGTTCGCCCATGCTGGCCTCGACCACGCGCACGCCACGCTTCCAGCGCGGACGGTTCTCGGGGATGCCGCGCAGGGTGGTGCCGTAGAAGGCGAAGTTCTCGTCGACGAAGGCCTTGTTGAGGTACGGCGCCGAAGCGTGCAACGCCTGCCAGCGGAAATACGTTTTCCACACCGGCAGCGGGGTGCTGCTGATGATGTCGGCCAGTCCCTTGAAGTAGCTCGGCTGGCTCACGATCACGTAATCGACCTTGCCGGTGACGCGTGCGTCGGCGAGGAAGGTCGTCCAGTCGAAACCGGGCATAAGCGCATGCAGGTCGGCGATCTGCACCTTGTTGTAGACCTTGATCGGGTCGCGGTTCTCGACCTTGGTCCACTGGATCTTCGCCAGCGAGGTTTCCAGCGCAAGCACGCTGGCTGCATCGGCCTTCGCATTTGCATCGCCGCCGAGCGCGAGCATGCGCTCGACGTGTCCGAGGTAGGCGTCGCGCTTCTGCTTGAGCTTGACGTCGTCGTCCTTGAGGTAGTAGTCGCGGTCGGGCAGGCC
>DATHOV010000066.1:0-11759 GCA_035484515.1 Lysobacteraceae bacterium | reverse complement strand
TCCAGCTGCATGCGCAGATCACCGGCAAGCATCGCGAACTGTTCGAGCGCAACAACATCGCCGCGACCGGCCGCGTGCTCGATGCCTGCCGGCGCCACGCGGTTCCGTACCTGGTCCACATCAGCTCGTCGGTCGTCATCTCGGTGGCAGACGACGACTACACGGCCACCAAGAGGGCGCAGGAAGCGCTGGTCGTCGGGAGCGGAATCCGCCACTGCGTGCTGCGCCCCACCCTGATGTTCGGCTGGTTCGACCCCAAGCACCTGGGCTGGCTGTCGCGCTTCATGGCGAAGACGCCGGTGTTTCCGATTCCGGGCGATGGCCGCTTCATGCGGCAGCCGCTGTACGAGCGGGATTTCTGCCGCTGCATCGCCTGGTGCCTGCAGCACCAGCCCGACGGAACCGTCTACGACGTCGTCGGCGATACCCGCGTCGACTACGTCGACATCATCCGCACGATCAAGCGGGTCAAGCGCCTGCATACGCTGATCGTGCACATCCCGATGTCGCTGTTCGCGTTCCTGTTGCGGACCTATTCCCTGTTCTCGCGCAAGCCGCCGTTCACCGCGGACCAGCTCAAGGCGCTCGCGGCCGGCGACGACTTCCGCGGCGTCGACACGTCGGCGGTCTTCGGTGTCGCGCAGACGCCCTTCGAGCAGGCCATCCGTGAGAGCTACTGCGATCCGCAGTACAGCCAGATCGTCCTGAAGCGATGAGCCCATGACCGCAAGAAAGCACGCAATCCTCGGCGCCGGCCCGATGGGCCTGATGGCGGCCATCGAGCTGCTCAAGCTCGGACACGAGGTGGACATCTACGAGCGCGACGACCGCATCGGCGGGATGTCCGCCAGCTTCGACTTCGACGGCCTGAAGATCGAGCGCTACTACCACTTCATCTGCAAGACCGACACGCCGCTGTTCGAACTGTTGGCCGAGCTCGGTCTTTCCGACCGGCTCAAGTGGACCGACACCCGGATGGGCTATTACTTCGACGGCCACCTGTACAAGTGGGGCACGCCGATGGCGCTGCTCGCCTTTCCCAGGCTCGGGATGATCAGCAAGATCCGCTACGCGCTGCAGGTGATGGTGACGAAGAACGTCAGCGACTGGTCGGCCCTGGACAAGGTCAGCGCCACCGCCTGGCTGCGCAAGTGGCTGGGCAGGAAAGGCTACGAAACGCTCTGGCATCGCACGTTCCACCTGAAGTTCTTCGAATACACCGAGAACCTCTCGGCCGCATGGATCGGCACCCGCATCAAGCGCATCGCGCTCTCGCGCAGGAACCTGCTGCAGGAAAGCCTGGGCCATCTCGAGGGCGGGTCGGACACGCTGCTGGCGCGGATGGAACAGGTCATCGTCGAACGCGGCGGTCGCATCCACCTGCGTTCCGGGATCGACCGCGTGCTGGTGGAAGCCGGCAAGGTGACCGGCGTGCGGGTCGGAGGCAACGACGTGCCCTGCGATGTCGTGGTGTCGACCGCGCCGCTGCAATACGTGCCGGCCCTGGTGCCCGATCTTCCCGTCGAATTCGCGCAGCGCATCGGCCGCATCGAGAACATCCCGGTCGCCTGCGTGATCCTCAAGCTCAGGCGCTCGATCAGCGAGAATTTCTGGATGAACATCAGCGATCCGGAAATCGCGATACCGGGCGTCATCGAATACACCCGCCTGATTCCCGGAACGCGCGAAGGCGAGCACGTCCTGTATGCACCGTTCTACATGCCCAAGACGCATCCGAAATGGAAGCTGGGCAATGCCGAGCTGATCGACGAAGTCATCGGCTACCTGTCGCGGCTGAACCCGGAGTTCGAACCCGGATGGGTGCTGGCGCGTCACTGCCACCGCTACGAGTTTGCGCAGACGATCTGCCCGCCGGGCTTCCAGGCCCTGCTGCCGCCCATGCGAACCCCGGTGGCGGGTCTGTTCATGGCCGACACGTCGTATTACTACCCCGAGGACCGGTCGATCAGCGAGAGCATCGCCGCCGCCAAGCGGCTCGTCGACGAAGTGGTGCGCTGATGTCGCGCTCGCGATTCCCGCGCTTCCTCGTGGCGGGCGGCATCGCCGCACTGGCCAACGTGGTCTCGCGCTGGCTGTTCAATTTCGTCGTGCCCTACGTACCCGCCATCGTCCTGGCCTACCTGGTCGGCATGGTCACCGCGTTCGCTCTGAACCGGCGTTTCGTATTTGCAGGCGCGACCCGACCGCTGCACGGGCAGGTCTTCTGGTTCACGGTCATCAACATCGCGGCGCTTGCGCAGACCGTGGCCGTAAGCGTTCTGCTGGACCGCATCGTATTTCCATGGATTGGCTGGACCTGGCAACCGGAAACACTCGCACACATGGCTGGAGTCGTCGTGCCGGTGTTCACCAGCTACATCGGACACCACCGACTGACCTTTGCGGGTTCAAACCAGCCACCATCGTGATCTTCCGCCCGGCTTGCGGGTCGCGGCGAGCGGCTCGGGCGCACAGTGTGCCGTTGAAAACCTGTGTGCCTGCGATGGGGTTTGCGCTGCGGGCGCCATCGAGATCGCCCGGCTATTTCCCGATCTTGACCGGGATCTTGAACTGCGGACAGACCTTCAATTCGCCGGCAGACCGGAAGGCCAGTCCCAGGCCGTAGTCCCCGTTGAGGTCGGAGATATCGGCCACCGCCGAATATCCCGCATTGCCGATGGCCGGATTCTTGAAATAGGCAGCCACATCGGGGCGCGGCGATAGATGGGTCTTCAGGTAGTGACGATGGCCCTGCACATCGGTCAGTACGACATAGACGGCATCGGCCAACTTTCCCCTGGCGACCGAAGGCGCAAGCCAGCCGTCCACCTCCAGCACACCGGATGCGGAAAGACCCGCGGCAGCGGGCGAATGATTGATCTTGTCGATGGAGCCGTCGCATGCGTCGGCCACGATCGCCACGGAGTCCGACATCGACTCGTCGAAGGGGTCGAATTGGACGAGCGTGGAAAGATTCGCCGAGGCAACCGTCCTGACCTGACTGAAAGTGACGTCGTATCGATCCTCCCAGAAATGGCTCCTGCGCCCCGGCAGGAGCATGGTCATCGCCGTGACGCGCTTTCCGTCGAGCCACCCCGGCTTGCCGTACAACAAATTGAATTCGGCGGCATCTTCGATCAGCGGGGAAATGAGGAAGCCCGACTCGGCCATACTGGAGACGATTCGAAATTGCCTTTTGCTGCCGTCCGCAAGCTCCAGCTCGATATGCAACTGACTGGGCTTGAACGCGAACTCCGCCAGCCTCCCAAGCCAGTTCGGCCTGATCGTCATCCGCGCGAACAGGGGAAGTCCCGATTGCGGCAGTGCAATGCGCTGCCCCAGCTCGTAGCTGCCGCTCGCGACCCTGCGTGGCGCTTCGAATGCGGTCGGCCGGGGATCCTTTCTCAGGACCAGGAAATCGTGTTCCAGCCTGACCGGCTTGTATCGTTGCAACAGGACCGGCCAGCTCGCGCCATCTTCGAGCGAAGGAACCCGGCCATCGATGGGTTCCATCCTGAAAAGGATGTTGTCCGGGGCGTGCGCGCCGAGAAGGAACTGGCGGTTTTTTTCTGCGAGGCCCGGCGTGTACGCCGAGTAGCTCTGGAATACCGGACGCGGCGACCACGTGTTGCCGGACGCGATCAGATATTCCTGATCGAACGAATAGACATCGGTGGTCCCGGCAAGCACCGGGAAGGCCGCCTGCGCCCGGATCGAAGCGACCGATTTCCGGAATTCGTTGTCGAGCCGACCGTCGCCGGCCAGCCGATGCACGAGACCCCGCCAGGCGTTGGCGTATGTGGAAGCCACGGAATCGACGACGCCCGGAACGGTCGTCCTGGCGTATTGGCGATCGATCTGCCACCAGCAGCACAGCGCGACCGCAATCAGCAACGCCGTGCTCTTGTTGGAGAACGCGAACGGCAGCAGCAATGCGGCCAACAGCATGCCCACACCGGCAATCATGGCGTGGCCGTCGTGACGGACGAAACCTGCCTTGAAGGCGATGAACAGGTACAGCGAAAAAATCAGCAGCAGGAAAACCCGCGCCGGGCGGGATATCTTTCGCTGGATTGCGATCACGAGCAGCATCGACAAGCAAGCGATCAGGAAGAGCCAGACTTCCGCGACGTGTCCCTCGACGGCCATCGCTTCGGTATAACCCGAAGCGATCGGCAGCATGCCCGTGAAATAATCCGGCAACGCGGTCAATGGCTGGCCAGCGAGTAGCCAGCAAACCGCCATGGCGATCGCCGGCGCCGCCACGCAGACCAGCGCAGCCAGCAGCCGGCGATGGCCGACGAACGCAATGGCGCACAGGCCGGTGGTCGCCGCACACAGTATCAGGATGGATCCCTTCACCAGGGGCAGCAGGCCCAACGGCGCGAAAAGGAGCGCGATCAACCAGGGGGCCCACGGGCCATCCAGTACCGGCCTTTCGTCGGCGAATATCAGCTGGTATGCCGCCAATCCGACCAGCAGCGGATAACAAAAGAGCAGCGGATCGCGCAGGGTTACCAGGCCCGCAAGGACGAAGCAGAACAACAGCGGCCATCGGCGCCCACTTGTGCGCATGAGGAACACGAGGCACGCCCAGTACGACAAGGCGAGATACAGGCTGCCGCCGATCATCAGCGCATCGGTCGCAGGGTGGAACATCCTGCTGTAGACGGCTCCATACGGGCCAAAAGTGAAGACGATTTGGCTGCCGAAGGGCAATCCCTGCGCAACCGCCTGATTGATGCCGAACTGCCATGAAAGGTCCAGGCCGACCCCCGGCATGACCGGCGAAAATGGCACCAGTACCGCGATCAAGGTCACCAGCACCACCGCGGCCACGATCAGCGTGGATGGAATGCCGCTGTGCGCATCGCCGACAAGCCGGCGGAGCATGACTGACACCATACTGGACCTTTTGCGATTCAATTCGATATCACGTCAGGCAAGACGAGGTTCGATGCCACTCAGGACATCCAATCGGCGAGATGCGTTGCGATCGACGCATGCGCATCAGTGCGCGCGTGATGCAGCCATTCCTGCGGCACCTACCGACGCGGCGGAAAAGACAGATCGAATGGAGTTCCAGTCAATGTCGGATTGCAGCCGAGTCGTCGGATACGCAGGCAGAAATCGACGTCGTTGGACGCTGCGGATGCATTCGATGTGAGGCAGCCAAGTATACCGATTCGACCCGGAATACCGGAGTGCGCGCACCGAAAAGATCAAGCAGTTGATTCGGCGCACCGCAGGGCCATCTGGCGCCAGCTTTCCATTGCACGCAGGCGATCGGTGCAAGGCCTGAGATTGACGAAGAATTCGATGTTTCCTCGCGCGGTGTCATGGAACTGGGCGCACTCGAATTCAATCAGGTCATGCGCTGCCAGATCGAGAAACAACAGTGCGAAAGAGTTTGGGGTGAATACCCAGCAATGGACGTCGTGATAGATGCCCTCTTTCGCTTGCATGGCGCAATTGATCGCATGCTGGAGCGAATGATGCCGCTCCAGCGAGGCATCATCCACGGTTCCCTTCCATACCTTGCCACCATCGACTTTTGATACGTTGGCGACGTAATCCAGCACGATATGGGGGCACGGGCACCTGGCCTTCACAATCCGGGCATAGACCACGTCGGTCAGCACCGTTTCGCGTCGCAGCCGGTCGAACGTGAAGCGCTTGTCGGGGACGATCAAACGCAATTCACCCCCTTGCTTCAGGATGGAACGCAGTTCCTCCAGCCATGAAATCAGGTCGGGGACATGCTCCACGACATGCGAGGCGATCACGTAATCGACTTTTTCGGCGAGGCACTCCTCAAGAGGCACCGACCCCCACACCACATCCACGTCGACGATATCATCGACCGATACATCGGGATCTGATTGGTACTTTGCCTTCAAAGTCTCCGTATCCGCGTGATCAACATAGATCACCCGTCCGTTTTCCCTCTTCACTAACGGTCGACAGAGGGCGCCAATCTCGACACCTACCATTCTCTTGATATCAAGTCCGCTTAATAACCTTTCCCTGCTATCCATGGTCACACCCGCTGATAGATTGGCTTGGCCCCCGACGGTAGCACCGTGACGGGACTGCTGTGAGGTACCGCTGGTTCAACAGATCGTCCTGGGCGGGAATGCCAGCTCGAATGGCGTTCCGGTCAGCGTAAGGTTGGGGTTATAGGCCGGATCCGTGATGAGTTCATCACCCCATGTCATCTGCATCCGCTCCACCTCACCGGCAAAGCGCGCCTTCTTCTTGGGCGAGTCCTCGTACCCTCGCGTGGCCGATTCGTGGTGATAGAGCTCCGCGAGAGGTGTCCAGAGATTGCGGTAGCCGAGTCGTCGGATGCGCAGGCAGAAATCGACGTCGTTGAATGCCACGGACAATGATTCATCCAGTCCACCCGCCTCGTCGAACACCGAGCGACGCACCAAAAGGCATGCTGCGGTTACGGCGCTGAGGTTCTGGGTCAGTTGTGCACGCCCCATCTGCCCCACGTAGCCGCGGGGGTGACTGCCATGCACGTGCCCCGCCACGCCGCCAAGGCCGAGAACCACACCAGCGTGCTGGATCGTGTCGTTCGGGTAGTAGAGCATGGCGCCCACCGCACCTATCTCCGGACGCATGGCGTGCCCTGCCATTTCGCGCAGCCAGCCAGGCGAGATGACCTCGATATCGTTGTTGACGAGTCCCACCAGCTCGCTGGAAGTCTGTCTCACGGCATGGTTGTTGAGCGCCGAATAGTTGAATGGCCGGTCGTAGGCCAATACCCGTACTCTGGGATCCGCGACGACCGTGCGCAAATAGTCCAGGGTCTCGCTCTGCGACGATTGGTTGTCGACGATGACGATTTCGTAATTGTCGTAGTCGGTAAGAGCAAGTATCGAATCGATGCAACGCTTGAGCAGATGCAACCCGTCGCGGGTAGGAATGATCAGGCTGACGGTGGGCTGCACCACAGGCAAGCGGTAGTTCACGTGCAAATGCCCCTTCAGGCGCGCATCTCCATGTTCCCGGACCGAAGCATCCGCGCCAATGCGAGCCAGATGCTCGGTGACTGCCCTCATCCCCGCAGCCCGGGCATAGTTCTTCTCACCGACGCCACCCGCCGTGGACCCCGGGATGGCCCTCCAGTGGTACAGCACGCGCGGTATGTGCCCGATCTCTTCCGCCTTCAGTTTTTCGATGCAGCGCAGTGCCAGATCCCAGTCCTGGCTTCCCTCGAAGCCTTCCCGAAAACCGCCGACGTCCAATACAAGCTGACGTTGATACACCCCCAGGTGCGAGATGCAGTTCTGCGAAAGGAACAGGTCGTAGTTCCAGTTCGGCTTCATGTAGGGGTCGGACCGACGGCCCTGTTCGTCGATCTTGTCTTCGTCGCTGTAGATCAACTTCCACTGCGGGTGCTGCTGCAGCGCAGCCACGACCTCATGCAGGGCCAGTGGATGGAGCTCGTCGTCATGGTCGAGCAGGGCGATGTACTCGCCTTCCGCCATCCGCAACGCCGTATTCGAATTCGCCGAAATATGGCCGTTCCTGCCGCGCCGCTCGACGCGCACGCGCTGATCTTTCGCGGCATATTCGTTGAGTACGTTCATGACGTGCGCCTTCGGCGAGGCGTCGTCCGCGACACACAGCTCCCAATGCGGGTACGACTGCGCAAACACGCTTTCCACGCATCGGCGCAACCACTGCTCGTCGGTGTTGTAGGTCGGTAGAAGAATGGATATCAGCGGTCGGTACGACCATCTCCCGGAACGCACCGTGGCTGCCTGCCGCGCCGCGGGCGATGCGTCGTCGTAACGGGCAAGCCAGGCGTCGTAACTGTTTACGCGGGGGTCGCCGGTCGTGTACCACTCGAAAAGTCCGACCATCCCGCCAACGAGGCCCGACGTCAGAAACCTGTCGCGAATGGTGCGCCAGGGCGGCCTGAGCTTGCCGAGGGTTTCCAGCGGACGTCGCCATGCCTTGAACAATTCCCAGGCCGCGCGAACCTTGCCCACACGCTTGATCACCAGCTGCGATACGGAAATCTCGCATGGCGAAATGGCTGGATCGAGCCGCAAGGCCTTCACTGGCCGTACGAATCTCATCAGCCCATGGTGCACGCTGCGCCCGGGCCTGACGAAGAGCATGCTTTCGCCTGCCGGGCCGCAGGGAACATCCGAGTCGTAATCGGGGTAGAGGCAGGGCTGCGCTGTCAGTCCCGCATGCTGTTCCATGTGCAGCGTTACGAAATACCAACCGGCTGCAAGCGGGAAGTTGTCGCTTTCGCAGGCAATGATCGGATCGTCCCCTGTCACCCGGTAACGGTCCGCAGCCGCATCCAGCAACTCCAGATCGTGTCTGGGGTACATCCGGAACTTCGTCCGCGCAAAACGCCGACGCAACCTCGACCACAAGCCACGGCGAAGCAGGGCTTGCGTCATTTCAGCCTGGCGCAGCTGCGTCCGGGCGATCGCGGCGAGCTGTTGCTGGATCTCCGCGGAAGCGATTCTCCCGGCCTCCGCGGCACGCATTTCCTCACGGAGCCGAAACTCGCGTTCTTCCGAAGCAACCCGTCCGGCACGGATTTCTTCGCGCAGGTGACACTCCCGCTCTTCCGCGGTATCGCGCAGGGTACGCATTTCCTCGCGAAGCGACCGCTCGTCCTGTTCCGAAACGACGCGCCACGCGTCGAATTCCTGGGCCAGCCTGCGCTCGTCCAGGCGCTCCATATCGAGTGTCAGGGCATGGGCTCGACGGAGTATTTCCCCGAGCCATGCCAGGTGCATCTGCGGGTCGTCGCCAACGCGATAGAAGGCGTCCACTCCCGGCATGCGGTCGATACGCTCGATGCCTACCAGCGTGACGTCGCCGGCAGCCTCGGCCCAGTTCCACAGGACCAGCCCCTCGGCGTCGACCACTGTCAATGCATGGAACCGGTAATAGCCCGCGCGATCGGTGGGGTCGAGCCGCAGTTTCCCGGAGCTGCCCTCGACCAGTTCGAACGACAGCTGGACACGGCCGAAAGGAACGAGCCGGACGATCGCGTTTTGTTCGGAAAAGTCTTCATCCCGCCTGGCCCGGTAGAGCGTCGCATGCGCCTGCTCGCGCTCGGCCCGATCTGCGCGGTGCGCCCGCTCAGCCTCATCCGGCAGCAACCCACGGGCACGCCAGGCCAGCACGTCGAACAGCTCCGCCGCCTCATCGGAGAGACAGGACAGCTGCGACCAGTCGCCGCCGCATGTCCCCGATGCAAGGCTCTCGCATGCCCGCGCCATCCTCCCGACCAGCGGGAGCCTGTCCTGGTCGGGACTGGCGCTCTTTTGCGTCCGCAGCCCCTTGTCCACGAACCGTTCGAGCGCGGCGCCAAGCTTCGCGGGTGCGACAGCCCAGGAAATCCCGAGATCTGCGCCAATGCCGTCGAGCATGTCGACGGGCTCGCCGAGTACCCGATCGTAGGACACCATGGTCCGACGGAGATCGCGGGTAGCGCGTTCCGATTCGGCCGTGTGCTGGAGCCACGACAGGACACAAGCCTCCTCCGACAGCCCATGCGCCCTGTGCAGCGAGCGGGCCACTTCGACCGGCGAACGGGCGACGAATACGGCTGCCACATCGATACCCATGCCGCCAACGACGTCGATCCACAACGGCGCCAGTCGGCACATGCGCGGATCCTTGATGCCCCATAGCGGAACACCGGCGAAATCGCGGAGGACGAGCGCCTGGATCTCCGCACGTGCGGTCGTTGCGCCCGGCGACGTGAGCCATGCCTTCGGCAGTGGATCGAGGCTCCACCAGATCAGACCCAACGAGGCCAGTAGCGCGTCGTTGATCCGGACGGCATCGGCGTGTTCCCAGTAACCCTTCGAATTGCCTCCATCCGGACCCAGCAGATGCGGGCCAACATCCATCCCCGCCAGATTGAGGCAGCGCGTGACCGTCGACGTGCCGCTGCGATGCATCCCCAGCACGAGCAGGCAGCGCGGTTTGGCAAGCGATTCAACCGGCATGCGCGGCTTCTCCGTTCGAAGCACTCGGCTGGACCCTGACCGAATCGACCAGGTCGATGAATCCGGTCGACAGACGCTCGGCGCCCGGCATCACCCTGAACATCAGCGCGTCGATACGCCGATCGAGATACGTCTCTTCCTCGCCGACGCGACCGTGCACGCCGGCATTCATGAAATAGGTGCCGGGAGCAAGGCGGCAATCGAACTCGAAGCGCACTCTGGATTGGGTTCCTTCATCGACCCAGGCGAGCGCGTGTTCGGGCGTGGCGCTGACCGCACCGGCCAACTCGACGCCGGTGAGCGTCTTGATGAGCATGCCGAAACGGACACCGATCGCGCCACGCGCGAACTGCACGGCATAGACGTATTCGTAACGTTCGCCGGCATTGAGAACGTTCACCCGCTTGCCAGCCAGGGTCTGGATATGCGGATCTTCGATCCGTGCACCCTGACTCGCATAGGCCAGCTCGCTTTGCGAACGCAGGTGTTCGTCGAAGTAAGCTTCCATGTAGGCCTTCTGCGGCGTTGGCGAGATGCTTGCGACTACGCCCCCTGCCTCAGGAGAATGCATGTTCGTCGGCGCAAGTTCATCCTTCTGCTGCTCTTCGTCCTCGACATGCTGGGACAGGCGCATCTCCAGTCGCATCTGATCGCGCAGCCCCTGGACGCGGTCTTCCGGAGCGTAGAGCATCCGTTGATAGCGGGAGATCACCGCCTTTGGTGCGCCATCGGCCAGCATTTCTCCGTGATCGAGCAAGATCGCGCGGTCGCACAGCTCGATGACGGTAGCCGCCCCGTGCGACACGAACAGGATCGTGCAGCCGCTCTCGCGCAGCTTGCCGATGCGCGCAAAACACTTGCGCTGGAAGGCCTCGTCTCCCACGGAAAGCGCCTCGTCGACGACCAACAGGTCCGGCTCGACATGGATCGCCACCGCGAAAGCCAATCTCACGTACATGCCGCTTGAATAGGTCTTCACCGGCCGATCGATGAATTCGCCGATGTCCGCGAACGCCAGGATTTCGGCCAGTCGCTGTTCGATCACGCCATTGCCGAGCCCCATCAGCGCGCCGTTCATGAACACGTTTTCGCGACCGGTGAACTCCGTGTTGAACCCGGCTCCCAACTCCAGCAACGCCGCCACGCGACCGCGCACGTGCACGTCGCCGGATGACGGTGCCAGGGTGCCGCAGATGATCTGCAGCAAGGTGGACTTGCCCGAGCCGTTGCGCCCGACGATGCCTACGGTTTCGCCTCGCTCGACGCGAAAATCGATGTTTCGCAGCGCCTCGAATTCGTGGTACCAACGCCGGTTCCGGCTGAACATCTGGATCAGCCGGTGATGCGGCTTGTCGTATATCGGATAAGCCTTGCCCATGCCGCGTACTTCGATGAGCGGTTCAGAGGACATCAGCGAATCCCCGTTGCGTGGCCATGAACCAGGCATGTCCTATCCAGGCCACCAGCGCTCCGCCCGCGGCCGTCAATGCCAGGGCACTCCAGTTGGGCCACTGTCCCATGAGCACGACCATGCGGGCTTCGTCGATGAAGAACGTCAACGGGTTCAGGTGAAACAGGAACTGCATCTGTGGAGAAAGTGCGCTGATCGGGATTATCGCCGAAGACAGGAACAACAGCGCCGTTGCAACCACCGGCATCACCTGGCTGATATCACGCAGATACACGCCCATCGATGCCAGGATCCAGGACAGGCCCATGGCCAGCAGGATCAGCGGCAGGAAGATCAGTGGAAGCAGA
>DATHOV010000065.1:0-2378 GCA_035484515.1 Lysobacteraceae bacterium | reverse complement strand
TGATCGCCCAGCGCATACGCGCTCGCGAACACCAGGTTCACCAGCAGCCAGGTCCCGATCATGGCCGCGAAGAACCGCGGCCAGGTCATCGACATGATGACGTGGTAGACGTCGCCCCAGCTGAAGCCGTCCTCGCCGATCTTGGTGACCTGGGTCTTGCCCAGCGTGACCGTGACGCCGCGACGACGCCGTGCCGATGGCTTGCTCATGCTGTCCTGCCAGCCGATGCGAAGGGAGGCCAGCATAAGCCGATTGCCCGCACGAATGGCGGTCGCCTCCGACCCGCCCCCCCGCGGACTAGGTCGCCTTCTTGCGCTTGGGCTGCAGCATCGTCCCCGTGCATTTCGGCGAGCCGCAATGGCAGGCCCAGACCGCCTTCAACCGCGGTGTCTGCCGCTCCTCCAGCACGATGCCGTAGTTGTAGGTCAATTCCTCGCCGGCCTTGATGGCGCGCTTGCTCTCGATGAAGACGCGATCCTTGCGACGGTCGCTGCCATCGGCTTCCTCCAGCACGGCCTCGCAATTCGGATCGCAGCCGTGGTTGATCCAGCGCGCGTCGTTGCCGTCGACGTTGGCGTCGAGGATGTACTTGTCGTTGAGGGTGAACAGGAAGGTGTGGCCGCTCTCGGTGCTGCCGTCGTAGAGCTGGTCGGCGTTGCGGTGCGTCATCAGCCGGCCCTTGTACTCGATCAACCGCGTTCCGACGGGAATGTCGGTGGCGGCGAACATGCCGTTGCCGTGGATCTTCGAGTGGCGCACGTGGATCTTGCGGGTCATGACGGGTCCATGCATCGGGGACGCCATTGTCGCCGCCTGCGCGCGTCGCGCAAGTCGGGCGACGAGCCGAATTGAGCCCGTCCGGCCAAAAGCGTACAATTTCAGTCCTGATTCAAGCCTCCGGCAAGACCGGTCGATACCATGCTCCGCGTCACCCGACTCACCGACTACGCAAGCCTCGTCCTGACCCTCCTGGCCAGTGCGCCTGCACGCGTGCACAGCGCGGCCGAGCTGGCCGAACGCGCGCACCTGGAAGCGCCGACGGTGAGCAAGCTGCTCAAGTCGCTGGCGCAGGCCGGCCTGGTCGAGGCATTTCGCGGCACCAACGGCGGCTACCGGCTGGCGCGCCCTGCCGAATCGATCAGCCTGATCGCGATCGTGGAGGCCATCGAGGGCCCGCTCGGCATGACCGAGTGCAGCCTGCACGACGGCGACTGCGGCATCCAGGACCACTGCGGCGTGCGCGCGAACTGGCGGCGGATCAACGATGTGGTCGCCGATGCGCTGCGCAACGTGACCCTCGCGCAGATGCTCGCGCCGGCAACGCGGATGCCGCGTCCGCGCAAGTCCATCCCCTTGCAGGTTGCGGGCTGACCATGGCTACTGAGCGCACTGAAATCGAACGGCAACTCGACCGGCGCTATACCGCCGGCTTCGTGACCGACATCGAGAGCGAGAGCCTGCCGCCCGGCCTCGGCGAAGACGTCGTGCGCGCGATCTCGGCGCGCAAGGACGAGCCGTCGTGGATGACCGACTGGCGTCTGAAAGCGTACCGGCACTGGCTGACGATGACGCCTCCGCACTGGGCCAAGCTGGAGATCGCGCCGATCGACTTCCAGGCGATCAGCTACTTCTCGCAGCCGAAGAACCGCCCGAAGTCGCTGGCCGATGTCGATCCGAAGCTGCTGGAGACCTACGACAAGCTCGGCGTGCCGCTGCATGAACGTTCGCGCCTCGCAGGGGTCGCGGTGGACGCGGTATTCGACTCGGTCTCGGTCGGCACCACGTTCCGCAAGGAACTGGCCGCGGTCGGGGTGATCTTCTGCTCGATGTCCGAAGCGGTGCGCGAGCATCCCGACCTCGTGCGCAAGTATCTCGGCACCGTGGTCCCGACCAGCGACAACTATTTCGCCGCGCTGAACTCGGCGGTGTATTCCGACGGCAGCTTCGTGTTCATCCCGAAGGGCGTGCGCTGCCCGATGGAGCTGAGCACCTACTTCCGCATCAACGCGCGCGACACCGGTCAGTTCGAACGCACCCTGATCATCTGCGAGGAAGGCGCGAGCGTGTCCTACCTCGAAGGCTGCACCGCGCCGATGCGCGACGAGAACCAGTTGCATGCCGCGGTGGTGGAACTGGTCGCGCTCGACGATGCGAGCATCAAGTACTCGACCGTGCAGAACTGGTACCCGGGCGACGAGAACGGTGTCGGCGGCATCTACAACTTCGTGACCAAGCGCGGAGCCTGTCGCGGCAAGCGCAGCAAGATCTCCTGGACCCAGGTCGAGACCGGCTCGGCGATCACCTGGAAGTATCCGAGCGTGATCCTCAAGGGGGACCGCTCGATCGGCGAGTTCTCTTCGGTGGCGCTGACCAAGGGA
>DATHOV010000064.1:0-2271 GCA_035484515.1 Lysobacteraceae bacterium | reverse complement strand
GCCTCGGTGCGACCGAAGAGCAACTCGATTTCCCGATCGTGTACGCCTCGGCGCTACACGGCTACGCCGGACTGAATGCGGACGTGCGCGAAGGCAACATGGATCCGCTGTTCGACGCGATCATCCAGCACGTCGCGCCGCCGCCGGTCGATCTCGACGGCCCGTTCCAGATGCGCGTGACTTCGCTCGACTACAGCAACTACGTAGGCATCATCGGCGTCGGCCGCATCCAGCGCGGCATGGTGCGCACCAACCAGCAGGTCACCATCCTCAACCGCGAAGGCAAGCCGCGCCAGGGCCGCGTGCTGCAGGTGCTCGGCTTCATGGGCCTGGAGCGTCGCGAAGTGGCCGAGGCGCAGGCCGGCGACATCATCGCGGTGTCGGGCATCGGCGACCTCGGCATTTCCGAGACGATCTGCGCGGTCGACGCGCCGGAGCAGCTCGAAGTGCTCACCGTCGATGAGCCGACGATCAGCATGACTTTCCAGGTCAACAACTCGCCGTTCGCCGGCAAGAAGGATCGCAGCGGCGGCAAGTTCCTGACCTCGCGCCAGTTGCGCGACCGCCTGATCCGCGAGACCCAGCACAACGTCTCGCTGAAGGTCGAGGAGACCGACGACGCCGACAAGTTCAAGGTGTCCGGCCGTGGCGAGCTGCACCTGTCGATCCTGATCGAGACGATGCGCCGCGAAGGCTATGAGCTCGCGGTATCGCGTCCGGAAGTCATCATCAAGGAAGTCGACGGCCAGAAGATGGAGCCGTACGAATCGCTCGTGGTGGACATGGAAGAGCAGTACCAGGGCGGCGTGATGCAGCGCCTGGGCGAACGCCGCGCCCAGCTCGTGAACATGGAACCGGACGGCAAGGGCCGCACGCGCGTGGACTTCATGATTCCCGCGCGCGGGCTGATCGGCTTCCAGACCGAGTTCCGCACGATCACCGCCGGCACCGGCCTTCTGTTCCATGTGTTCGACCATTACGGCCCGAAGTCCGAGGGGGTGATCGCCGAACGCCAGAACGGCGTGATGATCTCCAACGGCACCGGCCCGTCGCCTGCCTATGCGCAGAACTTCATGCAGGAACGTGGTCGCCTGCTGATCGAGCCGGGCGAGGAAATCTACGAAGGCCAGATCGTCGGTATCCACGCCAAGGACAACGACCTCACCGTCAATGCCCTGCGCGCGAAGCAGCTCACCAACTTCCGCGCCTCCGGCAAGGACGACAACGAGCAGCTCACGCCGCCGGTGCGGCTTTCGCTGGAGCAGGCGATGGAATTCATCGCCGACGACGAACTGGTCGAAGTGACGCCGGTCGCGATTCGCCTGCGCAAGAAGGACCGCACCGAGAACGACCGCAAGCGCGCGGCGCGGACGGGCTGAGGGAAGACCCTCGCCCGTCATTGACCAGCTTCGCTGTTGAGAAGCGCTTCCGCAAAGGCGGGCACGGCGAGCGGGTGAGGATGAGGCTCGAGGTAATGCGATTGGCTCTCCACCAATCATGAAGCAAGTCGAGCCCTGCTCTTGATTTGTAGCCACAAGCCCAAACACCTAGAGACTCTGGCGCCTGCGCCGGCATGACGAGCGAAGGAGTCTCCGGCGTGGATTCACTCAGCGGACCCGATCCCGTGACCCATCACCATCTGAGCAAGCAGGAAGTCCGACAGCACGCCGGCCCCTGGCTGATCGCGATCGGCGTGGCCTGCAAGTCCTTCCTCGCGCTGGCGACGGCGCTCGGCCTGGAGATCTGGGGCACGAGGCGCATGCACGACTGGGTCGGCATCCAGATCGAGCGCCATCATCTCAATCCCGAGCACGGCTTCTTCGCCGAACTGATGCGGCAGACCAGCCATGGCCCAGGCACGGTCCATCTCGTCGCTGCGGTGCTCGTCGCGTATGCGAGCGTGCACGGCGCCGAAGCCTGGGGACTGTGGCGCGACAAGCCATGGGCGTCGTGGCTAGGCTGCATCGGCGCGGCGCTCTACCTTCCGGTGGACGTCACCGCGCTGGTCTCGAATCCGGGCTGGATCACCGCCTCGGTGGTGGCGATCAACGTGATCGTCGTCGTCGTGCTCGGCTGGAACATCCGCAACCTGCGCAGGCACAGGGCCGTCGGCGGTTGAACTGCAGCGGCTTCAGTCGCTGACGCGCGCCAGCGCATTGCGCTTGCGCACGATCAACATCGCGATCTCCAGCGACTGCTCGTAGTTCAAACGCGGATCGACCGTCGAGTGATACGCGCGTTCGAGATCGACCTCGGTCAGCTCGCGCGCAC
>DATHOV010000063.1:0-3725 GCA_035484515.1 Lysobacteraceae bacterium | reverse complement strand
CGCCCCGGCCGCGATACCGCGAGCGCGCTGCTGCTGGCGATGCTGATGCTCAAGCCGGTCGAGCTCAACACGCTGCGCGATGCGCGCAGCCTGATCGGATTCGCGCTGTTCGCACTGTTCGCCGCGTTGCTGCTCGACCAGGGCCCGCTCACGCTGGCGCTGGCGTTGCCCGCGGCGGTACTGGCTTTCGGCGCCTGCGCACGCATGGCCGATGCCGAGGTCGGCCTGACCAGCGGCGGACTGGACTGGAGGCGCGTGCTGGTGATCCTCGGCCTGTTCGCGCTGGCGACACCGCTGGCGCTGACCGGCTTCTGGCTGTTCCCGCGCCTGGGCAGTCCGCTGTGGGGCCTGCCGGACGTGGCGAGAGCGAAAGTCGGAATCGGTGACAACATGGCGCCGGGCGACTGGCTGGACCTGCTGGTCGACGACACGCCGGCCTTCCGCGTGCGCTTCGACGGGCCAGCGCCGGCGCAGGAATCGTTGTACTGGCGCGGCATCGTGATGTGGAACTTCGACGGACGCGCATGGAAGCAGGCCGATTGGCCACTTGGCTATAAGCCGGCGTCGGTGACGGGGTCGGGTCGGCCCATCCATTACCAGATCACGCTCGAACCGACCGACAAGCGTTACCTGTTCGCGCTCGACCTGCCGCGGTCCACGCCTGACGATGCGCACATGGCCGAAGACCTCAGCCTGACCGCCGAACAGCCGGTCAACAGCCTGCGTGCCTACACCCTGACCTCGGCCACGCCTGCGCGCTTCGAGGCCGATCTCGATCCGCGCATCCGCGCGGTCGCGCTGCGCCTGCCGCCGGGATACAACCCGCGCACGATCGCGCTCGCCCGGCAGTGGCGCGCGCAGACGACGGACGATGAGCAGATCGTTGGTCGTGCACTGGCGATGTACCGCAAGAGCTTCAGCTATTCGCTCGCCGCACCGCCGCTGGGGCGCGACAGCGTGGACGAATTCCTGTTCGGCACGAAGATCGGCTTCTGCGAGCACTTCAGCTCATCCTTCACTTTCCTGATGCGTGCGGCTGGCATTCCGGCACGCGTGGTGACGGGATACGTGGGCGGCTATCAGAACCGGATCGGCGACTTCCTGCTCGTGCGCCAGTCCGACGCGCATGCCTGGTCCGAGGTGTGGTTGCGCGGGCGCGGCTGGACGCGCGTGGACCCCACGGCAGCGGTCGCGCCCGAACGCGTGTTCCGGCATGCCGCGCAGAACACGCTCGGCCCGGGTGGCGGCACCACGATGGACCAGTTGTTCGATGCCGGCGACTGGTTGCGCAACGGCTGGAACGACTTCGTGCTCGGCTTCGACGCCGCGCGCCAGCTGTCGCTGCTGGACACGCTCGGTCTGCACGATGCCGACAGCCGTACGCTGGTGATCGTGTTTGCGACGGTGATGGTCGTCCTGCTGCTCGCGGTCGGGGTGTTCCAGTTGCGCGACCGCGGGCCGCGGGCCGATCCGCTGCTGCGCGCCTGGCTGCGCTTCACCATGCGGCTCGAACGCGCGCACCTGCGCAAGCAGGCGCATGAACCCGCACTCGCCTACGCACGCCGCATCGCGGCCCTGCTGCCCGCGCAGGGCGACGCCATTCTCTCGCTCAGCCAGCGTTTCGCCAATGCGCGCTACGCTCGCCAGGAATTGGACGATCAGGGCCGCCGCGCATTGATTCAGGCGCTGCGGGCATTCCGGGTCATCCATTCATCGCGTCCATGAACCGCCGACAGCAGGAGTTCGCTATGTCCATGTCCCGCTTCCCATCGATCCGGTTCCCATCCCAGTCGCTATATGCGATTCGATCGCGACGCGATAGATCGACGCCGCGTGGATGGCGCGGCCACATCGCAATCCTCGCGCTGGCCCTCGCGACCGGCGGTTGCGCAACGGTTCCGCAGCCGCTGCAGGGAAGTTTCTCCGCGCTCGACCCCGGCGCCGCGACTGCGCAGGACGCGACAGGCACGGCCGTGCGTTGGGGCGGCTCCATCGCCAAGGTCGAAACCTTGCCGGACCAGACCTGCTTCCAGTTGGTCGCCCAGCCGTTGAACGACGAGAGCCGTCCGATCCGAAGCGATCGCGCCGACGGGCGTTTCATCGCATGCCGGCAGGGTTTCTATGAGCCGCAGGTGTTCGCGCAGGGCCGCAGCCTCACCGTGACCGGCCACGTGGTCGGCTACGAAACGCGCAGGGTCGGCGAATACGACTACCGCCAGCCCAAGGTCGCAGCCGACGTGATCTACCTCTGGCCGCGGCAGCAGCAGGTCGTCGTGGTCAACGACTTCTATCCGTTCTATCCGTACGAGCCCTGGCCTGCCTTCGAGTTCGGCTGGCGCCGGCATTGGTAGGGATCGCATTGCCGACACGAAGCAGCGCGCATCCCTCGATCGCAATCGCTCAGCCGAGGCCGGCGCGCAGCGGGCCGCCGCCGAGCAGGTGCAGATGCAGGTGATACACGGTCTGCCCACCGTCGTGGTTGCAGTTGAACACCATGCGATAGCCACTTTCGGCGAAACCTTCGCGTCGGGCGTAGGCCGCTGCCGCAAGCACGAGCCTGCCGACCAGCGCGGCATCCTCGGGCGCCAGGTCGTTGAGCGTTGCGATGGACTTGCGCGGCACGAAGAGCACGTGCACCGGCGCCTGTGGATGGATGTCGCGGAACGCCACCATATCGGCGTCCTCGTACATGATGTCGGCGGGAATTTCGCCGCAGATGATCCTGTCGAAAATCGTGTCGGTCATGGATCGCCCTTTCGCCCTAACAGGTTGTTGAAGAAGGGCTGTCCTGCCCTTTTTCAACTCGCCGAGTCCGGTCGACCCGGACTCGGCTCCGTCGAATCGAACCTCACGTGCTCGATTCGCAAGCAATCCATCCATGGATCGCACTAGCGGGTTGTTTTTCAACAACCTGCTAGTCGGCCAGCTCGATGTCCGTCTGTCTGGCCGAGACGGTGAAGTTCGTGTCGATCTCGACCATGAAGACGACTTCAGGCTGCAGTTGCCCGATCGAAACCAGCGAACCGACATTGCCTGCGTGTTCACCCGCGAGAAGGGTCACGAGATCCTCGTGCGCGAAGTTCACGCCATCGACCGGCTGACGCGCGCGCCAGGCATTGATGATTTCAGCAGAAGGAGCGGCCATGTCAGTTCGGAACCTCGCTGCGCGACCCGAAGGCATGCGATAGCGTACCGCGATCGATGTATTCCAGCTCGCCCCCGAG
Source organism: Lysobacteraceae bacterium (assembly GCA_035484515.1). Lineage (GTDB taxonomy): Bacteria > Pseudomonadota > Gammaproteobacteria > Xanthomonadales > Xanthomonadaceae > SZAS-103. The sequence goes on along the minus strand of DATHOV010000063.1, from coordinate 501 downwards.
CGGGACGCCATGAGCGATCCGGCTGGGGCGGACCTTGTGCTGGCGCGCGAGCTGGGCCAGGTAGTGCGCGGTCGCCTCGCCTTCCACGGTCGGGTTTGTGGCGATGATCAGCTCGCGCACCTGCCCTTCGGCGAGGCGTGCGGAGAGCCGGTCCAGGCCGAGTTCGCGCGGGCCGATGCCGTCCAGCGGCGACAGCCGGCCCTGCAGCACGAAGTACAGGCCGCGGTAGCCGGTCGCCTGCTCGATCGCCAGCCGGTCGGCAGGCGTTTCGACCGCGCACAGCAGGCTCGCATCGCGCGCGCTGCTGGCACAGACTGTGCACAGTTCGGTCTGGCTGAAGTCGCGGCAGCGCGCGCAATGGCCGATCTGCTCCATCGCCTCGGCCAAGCGCTCGCCCAGCCGACGGCCGCCGTCGCGATCGCGTTCCAGCAGGTGATAGGCCATGCGCTGTGCGGACTTCTGGCCGACGCCGGGCAGGCAGCGCAGCGCTTCGATCAACTG
>DATHOV010000062.1:0-2107 GCA_035484515.1 Lysobacteraceae bacterium | reverse complement strand
AGCGCGCAACCAGCCAGGGCAATGGTAGGGCGAACAGCATCCAGGGCCACGCGAACTCAGACATGCCCACGCTCCGCCTGCTCGTGCGCCAGCAGGTCTGCGAATCGTGATCGCGCAAGCGCCAGCGCCGGTTCGATGTCGGCATCGAGCGTGCGCCGGAACGCGCCATCCGCGAGCATCGTGCCCTTACCTTCCGAAAAGGTCCGTGCGGGCCCGTCCCCGTCGAGGAATTGCAGCCAGGCCTTGCCGTCGAGCGATGCGGCTGCCGGATGACGGGCGAGCGCCGCGCGCCGCAACAGCATTGAGGCGGCGGCCAGGCGCGCAGGCGCTTCCCGAGCGCCTGCGATGGCAGCGTCGAACTCGCGCATCGCCGATGCCATACGCCGCGCCCGGCGTCGCGCGCACCATGCGCGGTGCGTCGCCCACGCCAGCGCGGCGGTCGCCACAACCGCCAGCATCCACCAGCCTGGTGCTGGCGGCCACCAGCCCGGCACTGGCGGCAAGTGGATGTCGTGTAATCCGGGAATGGCAGCGTTCATCGCGGTGATCCGCTCAAGCGACCGCACGGCGGGGGTCGAGCAGCGCGGCGAGCAACGCTTCGTCGCCATCGTCGCTCTTGAGCACGCAGGCGCGGGCGCCCATGCGTTGCAGGCGGCGCATCTGCGTCTGCACCGCTTCGGCGAAGGCACGCTGCCAGCGCACGCGCGCGACGGCAGCATCGAGATCGATCTCGATGCGCGCGTCACCGAGCGCGAACGGCAGGCGCTCGCGCGGCGGATTCAGTTCGAGCGGATCGGCCAGCAGGACGACCAGCAGGTCGTGATGCGTGGCCAATGCCGCGAGCCGGCTGTCGGCGACATCGGCGAGCGAAGCGGCATCGGCCGGCACGACCAAGCTCGCGCCCGGATGCAGCAGGCGCGCAGCGGTGGCGAGAGCATGACCGAGGCCCGCGTCCTGCGCCGGCGGTTGCGCGTACCAGCGTACGAGCGCGTCGAGCACGAGCAGCGCGCCGCGGCTGCCGCCATGCGGTGCGATCGGCGGCTCCGACGTAGCTCCGCGCAGGGCACCGACACGATCGCCGCGATGTTGCGCCGCCCATGCCGCGACCGCGCCTGCGCGCGCGGCCTGCACCGACTTGAAGCGCACGCGGGTGCCGAAATATAGGACGGGCGCGGTGTCGGCGACGATCAGGGTGATCCGCTCGCGCTCGGCCTGGAACAGTTTGGTGTGGGGCTTGCCGGTGCGCGCGGTGAGCCGCCAGTCGATGTGACGCGCGTCGTCGCCGGGCGCGTAAGGGCGCGATTCGGCGTACTCCATGCCACGGCCACGGAATGGCGACGGCGCGGGTCCCGCGACCGCCGCCGCGCCGCGCCGCACCGGCGGCCAGCCGCGCACGCGATCGCGCAGCGCGATCAATTCGGCCAAGTCCGGTCGCAGTCCATGGGCATGTGATGGCGACGCGCGCAGCATGGCCTTCTCAAGGCAGCGGGACGCGATCAAGCAGGGCACGCGCCAGTTTGTCGCCATCCCAGCCTTCGGCGATCGCCTCGTAGCTCGGCAGCAGGCGATGGCGCAGCACGTCCGGCGCGACCGCCTGTACGTCCTCGGGCGTCACGTAATCGCGGCCCGCGAGCCACGCGCGCGCACGCGCGCAGCGCTCGAGCGCGATCGAGCCGCGCGGACTCGCGCCCCAGGCGATCTTCGCTGCAAGCGACGTGTCGTAACGCGCGGCATTGCGGCTGGCGAGCACGATCTCGACCAGATAGCGCTCCAGCGTCGGCGCGAAGTGCAGGTCGAGCACGGCGGCGCGCGCATCAAACAACTCCTGCTGGCTCAGCATAGTCCGTGGCGGCGGCGAGGCATCGCGTAGCGTTGTGCGTGCGCGTTCGCGCACGAGACGCAGGATCTCGCTCTCGGCGCCCGCTTCCGGATAGCCGACGCGCACATGCATCAGGAAGCGGTCGAGCTGGGCCTCGGGTAGCGCGTAGGTGCCTTCCTGTTCGATCGGATTCTGCGTGGCCATCACCAGGAACAATTGCGGCAACGCATAGGTCGAGCGGCCAACGGTGATCTGGCGCTCGCCCATCGCCTCGAGCAGGGCCGACTG
>DATHOV010000061.1:0-2683 GCA_035484515.1 Lysobacteraceae bacterium | reverse complement strand
CGACGAGATCACCCGCATCCTGAATCACCTGATGTGGATCGGCTCGAACGCGCTCGACCTTGGCGCAATGGCGGTGTTTCTTTACGCGTTCCGCGAGCGCGAGGAACTGATGGACTGCTACGAGGCGGTGTCGGGCGCACGCATGCATGCGACCTATTACCGTCCCGGCGGCGTGTTCCGCGACCTGCCCGACAGGATGCCGCAATACCGCGAATCGCCGTGGCACAAGGGCAAGGCGCTCGGGAAATTCAATGAATGGCGCCAGGGTTCGATGCTCGACTACCTGGAGCACTTCACCACCGATTTCACGACGAAGGTGGACGAATACGAAACCCTGCTGACCGACAACCGCATCTGGAAGCAGCGCACCGTCGGAATCGGCGTGGTCTCGCCGGAGCAGGCCATGGCGTGGGGCATGTCTGGCCCGATGCTGCGCGGCTCCGGCATCGAGTGGGATCTGCGCAAGAAGCAGCCCTATGCGAAGTATGCCGAGGTCGACTTCGACATTCCGGTCGGTGTGAAGGGCGACTGCTACGACCGCTACCTCGTGCGTGTCGAAGAGATGCGCCAGTCCAACCGCATCATCCAGCAATGCGTGAAGTGGCTGAAAGCGAATCCCGGCCCGGTGATGCTGAAGAACTTCAAGGTCGCCCCTCCGTCCCGCGAGGAGATGAAGGACGACATGGAAGCGCTGATCCACCACTTCAAGCTGTTCACCGAGGGCTACTGCGTGCCGGCCGGCGAGACCTACGCTGCAGTCGAGGCGCCGAAAGGCGAGTTCGGCTGCTATCTCGTATCCGACGGCGCCAACAAGCCGTTCCGCGTGAAGCTGCGCGCGCCGGGCTTCTCCCACCTGTCGTCGATCGACGAGATCGTGAAGGGACACATGCTGGCGGACGTGGTGGCGATGATCGGTACCTATGACATCGTGTTTGGCGAGATCGATCGATGAAGGCGACGGGTAATTTCGAAGCGGTGCGCGACGTCGACCCGATGGTCGCGTTGAGCGATTCCGTGCGCACGCATATCGACCACTGGGTCGCAAAGTTCCCGCCCGACCGCAAGCGCTCGGCGGTGATCCAGGGCCTGTTCGCGGCGCAGCAGGAGAACGGCGGCTGGCTCACCGACGCGTTGATCGCGGCGGTCGCCAGGTATCTCGACATCCCGCCGGTATGGGCCTATGAGGTCGCGACTTTCTACTCGATGTTCGAACTCGCGCCGGTCGGCCGCAACAACGTCGCGATCTGCACCAACATCAGCTGCTGGCTCAACGGCGCCGAGGACATCGTGCGCTACTGCGAGAAGAAGCTCGACTGCAAGCTCGGCGAGAGCACGAAGGATGGCCGCATCTACCTCAAGGTCGAAGAGGAATGCCTGGCCGCGTGCGCCGGGGCGCCGATGATGGTCGTCAACGGCCACTACCACGAGAAGCTCACCCACGAGAGCATCGATGCGATCCTCGACGGATTGACGCTCGACGGCTCGACGCACGGTGGAAGCGGGCACGACACACTCGCGACCGACGGACACTGACGACCCATGGCCTACGGACCCGCACCCCAGGAACACAACGTCTGCTTCACGACGCTGCACTACGACATCCCGTGGTCGTACGACAGCTACGTGAAATCGGGCGGCTATGTCGCCTGGAACAAGATTCTGCGCGAGAAGATCGCGCCCAACGACGTCGTCGAGATGGTCAAGGCGTCAGGCCTGCGCGGTCGCGGCGGTGCGGGTTTTCCGACCGGCCTGAAATGGAGCTTCATGCCCAAGGGACCGGGCGCGCAGAAGTACATCCTGTGCAACTCCGACGAATCCGAACCCGGCACGTGCAAGGATCGCGACATCCTGCGCTTCAACCCGCACTCGGTGATCGAGGGCATGGCGATCGCGTGCTACGCGACCGGCTCGACGGTCGGCTACAACTACCTGCGCGGCGAGTTCCACCACGAACCGTTCGAACACCTGGAACAGGCGCTGTTCGAGGCCTATGCGAACGGCTGGCTCGGCAAGGACATCCAGGGTTCGGGCGTCGATGTCGACCTGCATACCGCGCTCGGCGCGGGCGCTTACATCTGCGGTGAGGAGACGGCGTTGCTGGAGTCACTGGAAGGCAAGAAAGGCCAGCCGCGCTTCAAGCCGCCGTTCCCGGCGAACTTCGGCCTGTTCGGCCGGCCGACCACGATCAACAACACCGAGACATTCGCGTCGGTGCCGGCGATCATCCGCAACGGCGCGGCGTGGTTCCTCAACCTGGGCAAGCCGAACAATGGCGGACCCAAGGTCTTCTCTGTGTCTGGCCACGTCGCCAATCCCGGCAACTTCGAGATCCGCCTCGGCACGCCGTTCGCCGACCTGCTGCAGATGGCCGGCGGCATGCGCGGCGGACGCAAGATCAAGGCCGTGATTCCGGGCGGTTCGTCGATGCCGGTGCTGCCGGGCGAGACGATGATGCAGCTCACGATGGACTACGACGCGATCCAGAAGGCCGGTTCGGGCCTGGGTTCCGGCGCGGTCGTGGTGATGGACGAGACCACCTGCATGGTGCGCGCCTGCCAGCGCATCTCGCGCTTCTATTACGCGGAGTCCTGCGGCCAATGCACGCCCTGCCGCGAAGGCACGGGCTGGATGTACCGCATGCTCACCCGCATCGTCGAAGGCAAGGCCACGCTCGACGACCTGG